>RFPX01000140.1 GCA_009925955.1 Betaproteobacteria bacterium | reverse complement strand
CGTGCGTGCCACCACCTTTGTGGCCTTTCGAAGGTCTTCCACCACCAGGTGCTCATCGGCCCGCTTGGCATTGGACTCCAACACCGTGCGAGGCCCAGCACCGTAGATCACGGCCGGTATGCCCTTCGCGCCAAAAAGGCGCACATCGGTATACAGCGGCGTGCCCGAGGTGGGGATGGGTTCGCCAAACACGGCTTGCCCATGGCGCTGGATGGCCTGCACCAGGGGCGCATTGCGGCTGTCGGGCTTCCAGGCCTCGGCCAGCAACAGGCGCTTGATGTCCACGGTGATGCCGGGCATCGAAGCCGCAGCTTGCGCGATCACACGCCGCACGTCGGCTTCCACCTCGGCCGGGTTCTCTTCCGGAATCATGCGGCGGTCGAGCTTGAGCACCACCTTGCCTGGCACCACGTTGGTGTTGGTGCCGCCTTCGATGCGGCCCACATTCAGGTAAGGGTGGGTGATACCGGGCACCTGAGAGCTGATCGACCGGTAATGCTCGTTTTGCGCGTACAGCGCCTGCAGGATGCGGGTGGCGCCCTGCAGGGCGTCCACCCCGGTGTGGGGGATGGCCGCATGCGCCATCTTGCCGTGCACCGTGACCTCCATCTGCAGGCAACCGTTGTGGGCCGTGACCACCTGATAAGAAAAGCCAGCGGCCACCAGGTAGTCGGGCTGGGTCAGGCCCCGCTCCAACAACCAGCCCGGGCCCAATTCGCCACCAAACTCTTCGTCATAGGTGAACAGCAACTCCACTCCGCCCTTCAGGCCCGAGTGTGCGGAGCCAGCACCAGAGACAGCAACTGAACCAGCGCCCGACCCGGCCACCGCCTCCAGCGCGCGCACCGCAAAGGTGTAAGACGCAAAGTCGCTCTTGCTCACTGCAGCGGCACGGCCGTACAAGCGGCCATCGACGATTTCGCCGCCATAGGGGTCGTGCGTCCAGCCTTCACCCGGCGGCACCACATCGCCATGCGCGTTGAGGGCCACCACCGGACCCGGGCCGTAGCGGCGGCGCACGATCAGGTTGGTCACCGATTGCATGCCGTAGGCCTGCACCGCTTCCTGCGGGACTTCATGCGACTCGGCCGTCAGACCAAAGGCTTGCAAGAGCTGCGCCGTGCGCTGGGCATGCGGCGTGTTGTGGCCCGGCGGTGTATCGGTGGGCACCTGCACCAGGGCTTGCAGAAACTTCAGCTCTTCGTCGAAGTGGGTATCGATCCAGGCGTCGAGCTGCTCGTAGGGCGAAGGGGTCATCGGGTTTCAGATTCCAGTTGATCGATCAGCCGCATGAAGGCCTGCACACTGAGTTCGATATCGTCGTTGGTGCTGCTCTCCAGCGGGTTGTGGCTGATGCCGCTGTTCAGTCCACGCACGAACAGCATGGCCTGTGGCATCACATCGTGCATCTTCATCGCGTCATGCCCAGCACCACTGGGCATGCGGAACACGGGCAGCCCCAAAGCCTGTACGGCCTGCTCCCAGCGGCGCTGCCACTGGGAATCGCTGGGCGCTGCGGCCACCTTCATCGTGCGCTCGGCGCTGTGGCGCAGGCGACGGCGCTCACAAATCGCGGTCAACTCCGCCAGGATGTCGGCCTCACAGGCGTCCCGCGCGGCGTCTGTCGTGGCCCGAATGTCCAGGCTGAACCGGCAACGCCCCGGCACCACGTTGATGGAGCCGCTGGGCACTTCCAACTGTCCCACGGTGGCCACCACGTCGGGCACCTGGGCCGCACGCCGCTCGGCAAACAGAATCAGTTCAGCCACGGCAGCGGCCGCATCACGCCGGCGGTCCATGGGGGTGGTGCCCGCATGGCTGGCCATGCCCACCACCTCACACAGGTAGCGCACGCTGCCGTTGATCGAGGTCACCACCCCCAGGGGCAGGTCGATCTCGTTGAGCACCGGGCCCTGCTCGATGTGCACCTCTACGAAGCCCAGGTACTGCGCTGGGCTGCGCTTGACCCGTGGAATGTCGTCCACGCACAAGCCTGCAGCCTGCATGGCCTGGCGCATGGTGATGCCTTGGCTGTCCGCCTGGTCCAGCCAGGCCGTATCGAAGGTGCCCGTCAGGGCACTGGAAGACAAGAAGGTCGCCTTGTAGCGCTGACCTTCTTCTTCCGAAAACCCCACCACTTCAATGCCGAAGGGCAAACGCTTGCCCTGGCGGTGCAACTCGCGCACGCAGGCCATGGGCACGAGGATGCCCAGGCGTCCGTCGTACTTGCCGCCGTTGCGCACGGTGTCGAAGTGCGAACCCGTGATCAGGCGCGGCGCAGTGGGCGACGCCCCGTGATACACACCCACCACATTGCCCACCGCGTCGATTTCCACGCTGTCAAAGCCGCAGTCGGCCTTCATCCAGTGCAGCAGGCGCTGCGCGCAGGCGCGGTGCGCATCGGTCAGGTAGGTGACGGTGAGCTCACCACGCTCCGCATAGGGGGGCTCGCTGTGCTGGGCCAAGTGCTCGGCCCAATCCCACACCAGGTTGCCCAGCTGCGGCTCGTGGCCAAACTTGTCGTTCAGCCGGATCTCGGCGATGCGGTGGATGTTGCGCAGGCACTCGGCACGCTCAAAGTCGGGGTGGTGCTGCAGCCGCCGCGCAAAGGTGGCGATGATCTCCGACCGCGGCAAGCCCAAACCGCGCGGGCCGCGCACCGCCAAGATGAAGGGAAAGCCGAACTTGGCGTTGTAGTCCGCGTTGAGTTGCTGCAGACGCTCAAACTCTTGCGGCGTGCAATCGGTCAGGCCGGCCCGGCCCTGCTCGTGGGTGGATTCAGCGGTGAGCGTCTTGCTCACCATGGCCTTGCCCGCCAATTCCGGGTGGGCCCGGATCAGGCCCAACTGCTCGGCTTCGCTGGCTTGGCGCACCACGTCGGCCAAGGCCTGCTTCAGGTGCACGAGGCTCTTGAAAGGTGCTTGCGCGTGAGCGCGCTCGGCAATCCAGGCGGAATGCTCGTAAATGCCCTCGAGCAAGGCCACAAACGCCGCGCGGTCTGCGGCGTTCAAGGCTGCCAGCGTGAGGGTGGCCGGGGATGCTGCGTTCATGGGTTGGGCTCCAATGGGCGTGCGCCGGGGCTTCAGGCCCATTCGAAGGCGGTGGCCGCATCGTAGGGGTGGGTGGCGCGCCAATGCCGGGCGATGTCGATGCGGCGGGTCACCCACACGCGGTCGTGCGACTGAATGTGGTCCAAGAATCGCTGCAATGCCCGCATGCGGCCAGGGCGGCCCAGCAGCCGGCAGTGCATGCCGATGCTCATCATGCTGGGGTGTTCCGCACCTTCGGCATAGTGCACATCGAAGGCATCGCGCAGGTACTGGAAGAACTCATCACCGTGGGAATAGCCCTGAGGCAGGGCAAACCGCATGTCGTTGCAGTCCAGGGTGTAGGGCACCACCAGGTGCGGCACACCGCTGCCATCGGCTTTGCGCACCGTCAGCCAAAACGGCCAGTCGTCACCGTAGTAGTCGCTGTCGTACTCGAAGCCGCCATGCTCGGCCACCAAGCGGCGGGTGTTGGGGCTGTCGCGCCCGGTGTACCAACCAGCGGCGTGTATGCCCTGCCCGTGTGCTTGCCCGGTCAGGGTTTCGATGATGCGCACGCCACGCTGCAGGTGTTCGCGCTCGGTGTGCTCATCGATGTTTTGGTAGTGAATCCAGCGCCAGCCGTGGCAGGCCACCTCGTGGCCCAACTCCACAAAGGCCTGGGTCAAGTCCGGGTGACGCTCCAGGGCCATGCTCACGCCAAATACGGTCAACGGCAAACCTCGGCGCTCGAATTCGCGCAGCAGGCGCCACACGCCGACGCGCGAGCCGTATTCGTAGATGCCTTCCATGCTCAGGTGCCGCGCGGGAAAGGCTGCGGGGT
>RFPX01000139.1 GCA_009925955.1 Betaproteobacteria bacterium | reverse complement strand
TATTGCACGCTACCTGCGCTCGGTGAACAAGCGCACGCACTTGGCGGTGAACAAGGCCGAGGGCATGAGCGACTCACCCCTGTTGGCCGAGTTCCACGAGCTGGGCATGGGCGAGCCGCATCCCGTATCGGCTGCACACGGCCAGGGCATCCGCAGCCTCCTGGATGCGGTGCTCGAGCCGTTCATGCCGGATCCGGCCGATGGGGCCGAGGGTGACACCGAAGAAGCCGAGGCTGAGGGCACCCTGCGCCTGGCGGTGGCGGGCCGGCCCAATGTGGGCAAGTCCACCCTGATCAACACCTGGCTGGGTGAGGAGCGCCTGGTGGCCTTCGACATGCCGGGCACCACCCGGGATGCGATCAAGGTGCCCCTGGAGCGGGGCGGGCGGCGTTACGAGATCATCGACACGGCTGGTCTTCGCCGCAAGGGCCGTGTGTTCGAGGCCATCGAGAAGTTTTCAGTGGTCAAGACCTTGCAGGCCATCGCCGACGCGAACGTGGCGGTGTTGCTGCTGGATGCCACGCAGGGGGTGGGCGACCAAGACGCCCACATCGCCGGCTACATCCTGGAGTCTGGCCGTGCGGTGGTGATCGCGGTCAACAAGTGGGATGCCATCGACAGCTACCAGCGCCAGATGCTGGAGCGCTCCATCGAGCAGCGCCTGGCCTTTTTGAAGTTCGCGCCCATCGTGCGCATTTCGGCGCTGAAGCGGCAAGGTCTGGGGCCGCTGTGGAAGGCCATCGACGACGTGCATGCCAGCGCCACGGCCAAACTGTCCACACCGGTGCTGACCCGCTTGCTGCACGAGGCGGTGGAGCACCAGCAGCCCAAACGGGCGGGCGCGTTCCGGCCGAAGCTGCGCTATGCCCACCAGGGCGGGCGAAACCCGCCGGTGGTGGTGATCCATGGCACCAACCTGGAGCATGTGACAGATTCCTACAAGCGCTACCTGGAAGGGCGCTTCAGGGAACATTTCAAGCTCGTGGGCACTCCAATGCGCATCGAGTTCAAGAGCGGACACAACCCCTTCACCGACGGCGCCTCCTGATTTCCTGACCGGACCACGGGGCCGCGCCAGCCCTTGACACACCATGCCCATGGACAAGTCGCGTCTATAGGCTTGTGTTAATGTGCAAGAACAAGAACCTCAACACGGAACATATCGTGAGCAACAAAGGCCAACTCCTGCAGGACCCGTTCCTCAATCTTTTGCGCAAGGAACACGTGCCGGTGTCCATCTACCTGGTCAACGGCATCAAGCTCCAGGGGCATATCGAATCGTTCGACCAGTACGTGGTGCTGCTGCGCAACACCGTCACCCAGATGGTCTACAAGCACGCCATCTCCACGGTGGTGCCCGGACGCGCCGTGAATTTCCACACGCAGGACGCTCAGGACTCCCAGGACGGCCAGTAAGGCCATGGGGAGCCATCGCGTCGACCACACGGCTGAACCCGCCAACCGCGTGGTGTTGGTGGGGGTTGACCTCGGCCCGGATTCGCCTTTTGAGGCCAGCCTGGATGAGTTGGCGCAACTGGCGGAGTCGGCGGGCGACCGCCCGGTGGCCCGCCTGACCGCGCGTCGGCGCGCACCCGACCCGGCGCTGTTTGTGGGCAGCGGCAAGGCCGAGGAAATCAAGGGCATCGTGGCCGAGCAGGGCGCGCATGGTGTCCTGTTCGATCAGGCCCTGTCGCCGGCGCAACAGCGCAACCTTGAGCGCTTTCTGGGCGTTCCCGTGGCCGATCGCACCGCGCTGATCCTGGAAATCTTTGCCCAACGTGCGCAGAGCCATGAGGGCAAGCTGCAGGTGGAATTGGCGCGCTTGCAGTACGTCTCCACCCGCTTGGTGCGCCGTTGGAGCCACCTGGAACGGCAGCAAGGGGGCATCGGCACCCGAGGCGGCCCTGGCGAAACCCAGATCGAGTTGGACCGCCGCATGATTGGGGAACGCATCAAGACGGTGACGGCGCGGCTGGAGAAGGTCAAGCGCCAGCGCGGCACGCAGCGCCGGTCCCGCGAGCGCTCGGGCGCCTTCCGGGTCTCTTTGGTGGGCTACACCAATGCCGGCAAGAGCACCCTGTTCAATGCGCTGGTCAAGGCGCGCAGCTACGCTGCCGATCAGCTCTTTGCCACGCTGGACACCACCACGCGTTCGCTGTGGTTGGAGCAGGCGGGCCGCTCGGTGTCCCTGTCCGACACCGTGGGTTTCATCCGCGACCTGCCCCACAAGCTGGTGGAGGCCTTCGAGGCCACCCTGCTCGAAGCCGCCGACGCCGACCTGTTGTTGCACGTGGTGGATGCGGCCAACCCCCAGGCCACCGAGCAAATCCACGAGGTTCAGCGGGTGCTGTGCGAGATCGGTGCCGACGCCGTTCCACAGTTGATGGTGTTCAACAAGATCGACGCCCTGCCACCCAGCCAACAGCCGCGCCACCTGGTCGACCACATCGAGCGCGAAGGCGGTGAGCGCAGCACGCGCGTGTTCGTCAGCGCGGTTTCCGGCCAGGGCTTGGATGAATTGCGGGCGCAGATTGCCCAAGCTGCAGCCGCGCACACCCGAAGCGATCCTCGGGCCATGCCCGACCCACGATTTGAATCTGCACGATCGACCGAGTGGTCGACCCTCTAGCCATGAACCTGATTGCCCGACTCAAAGACCGGCTGCGCCGCGGCCAACTGATCTTCAACGAAGGCGGCCGCCCGCAAGGCCCGCCGGACCTGGATGAACTGTGGCGCGACTTCAACCGCAAGCTCTCCGGCCTCATGTCGGGCAAGGGCGGCCGTGGGGGCGGTGGCGCCGGTGAAGGCCCGGGCAGCGCGCCGCCGGACTTCAAGGGAGCAGGGCTGGGCGTGGGCCTGATCTCCGGTGTGTTGGGCCTGATTTGGCTGGGCAGCGGTTTCTTCATCGTGCAGGAAGGCCAGCAAGCGGTTGTCACCTCCTTCGGCAAGTATGGCTACACCGCCGATGCCGGTTTCCAGTGGCGCTTCCCCTATCCCTTCCAGGCCCACGAGACCGTGCCGGTGACGCAGCTTCGCTCTTTGGAAGTGGGCCGCAGTGGGGTGGTGCAGGCCACGGGCCTGCGCGATTCGTCCATGCTCACGCAGGACGAAAACATCGTGGACATCCGCTTTACGGTGCAGTACCGGCTCAAGGATGCGCGCGCCTACTTGTTTGAAAACCGTGGGCCCGATGAGGCGGTGATTCAAGCCTCGGAGTCGGCGGTGCGGGAGATCGTGGGCCGCAGCAAGGTCGACCAGGTGCTGTACGAGCAGCGCGATGCCATTGCCGCCGACTTGGTGAAGTCGGTTCAGGCGCAGCTGGACCGCCTGAACTCGGGCATTCTGGTGGCCAATATCAACGTGCAGAACGTGCAGGTGCCCGAACAGGTCCAGGCCGCATTCAATGACGCGGTGAAGGCCGGCGCCGACCGCGACCGCTTGAAGAACGAGGGCCAGGCGTATGCCAGCGATGTGATTCCCAAGGCGCGCGGCACCGCCGCGCGGCTCTTGGAGGAAGCAGAAGGCTACCGGTCGCGGGTGGTGGCGCAGGCCGAGGGTGATTCGCAGCGCTTCAAGTCCGTGCTGTCCGAGTACAAGAAAGCGCCGGCGGTCACCCGAGACCGGATGTACATCGAGACCATGCAGCAGGTCTACCAGAACGTCAGCAAGGTGATGATCGACAACAAGGCCAATTCCAGCCTGTTGTACCTGCCCCTGGACCGCATCCTGCAGCAGTCGGTGCAGGCTGGCCCGGGCTCTGCAGCCGGGGCCGGCAGCCCATCCACAGGTGCTCCCGAAGTGGGCAACACCACGACCCCCGCGCCGGCCGACACGCGCTCGCGCGATGGGCAGCGCAGCCGCGACCGCGACGCCCGCTGAAGCCCGGAGGACTCAAGATATGAACCGAATTGGAC
>RFPX01000138.1 GCA_009925955.1 Betaproteobacteria bacterium | reverse complement strand
CGATCAGTGCAGCACCGAAGGCGCTTCGGCGACTTCCTGCAGTTCGCGCGGCGAGCCCGGGCTGGCATGGTGGGCCACCAGGCGCCACCCCTGGTCGGTCTTGATGTAGACGTTGGTGGCGATCACCCAGGCGGTGTTCGGCCCTTCGTCGGTGGAGATGTCCACCCGCTCCATCAGGTTGTGCACGGCGCAGTGGCCGGTGTTCACGGTGCGCAGCTTTTCGGGGTGAACGTTGATGGGGCCGTTGGCGAAGATGGAGTCGAAGGTGGCCCGGATGGCCGCGGCACCCACGATGCGGGGCCCGCCCGGGTGCACGCACACGATGTCCTCATCGTCGCTCCACACCCCCATCAGCGCCTCGATGTCGCCGCGCTGCAGGGCCTCATAAAACTGGGCCTCGATGTCCTGTGGCGTGGCCATCAGGGCGGCGGTCTTGGGTTTGTTCTGGGGCATGGGACTGGCCGCCGTGGTTCAGCGAAACACCACCGTCTTGTGTCCGTTCATCAGCACGCGGCGCTGTACGTGCCAGCGCACCGCGCGGGCCAGCACCACACACTCCACGTCGCGCCCCACCGCGGTGAGGTCTTCGGCCGACAGGGAATGGTCCACCCGCTCCACGTCTTGCTCAATGATGGGGCCTTCATCCAGGTCGGCCGTCACATAGTGCGCGGTGGCGCCGATCAACTTCACCCCCCGGGCATGGGCCTGGTAGTAGGGCTTGGCGCCCTTGAAGCTGGGCAGGAAGCTGTGGTGGATGTTGATGGCCCGACCGTGCAGGGCTCGGCAAAACTCGGGCGAGAGGATTTGCATGTAGCGCGCCAGCACCACCAGGTCGATCCGCTCCTGCTCGATCAGGGCTTCGATGCGCTGTTCCTGTTCCCGCTTGGCGGCTGTGCTGCTGCCGGTGGGCAGGGGCAGGTGGTGAAAGGGGATGCCGTAACTGGCGGCCAGGTCGGCATGGTCGGGGTGGTTGGACACGATGGCCGGAATATCCACCACCAGCTGCCCGCTCTTCCAGCGAAACAGCAAGTCGTTGAGGCAATGGCCGAATTTGCTGACGAGCAAAAGCAAGCGTGAGCGCTCACTCACAGCCTGAAACGCGGCCTCCATTTCGAAGCGGCGGCGGACCGGGTCAAACAGCCGGTGCAAGGCCGCCACATCGGCCAACTCGGGCGGCGCTGCAAAGTGCACCCGCATGAAAAACAGGCCGGTGGCGTCTTCGCCGTGGACATCGCCAAACTGCTGGGAGTCGACGATGTTGCAGCCGGCTTGGTACAGCAGGCCGGAGACCCCGTGGACGATGCCGATGGTGTCGCGGCACGAGAGCGTGAGGACGAACTCACGGGTGCGCGTTGAATCCATGCGTGGTGGTCCGGCGGGTTGTGGCCAGACGTCAGTGGCCGTGCGCCACCTTTTCGCCCGCCTTGAGCCGGTACTCGGTGCCGCAGTAGGGGCACTTGCCGTGCCCCTCATGGCTGAGGTCGATGAACACCTTGGGGTGGGTGCTCCACAGCGGCATGCGCGGGTTGGGGCAGAACACCACGCCAGGACCGTGCAGGTCGGCGGCGGTGACTTCAACGACAGACTTCACTTCAGACATGCTCAGACCTTGCTCAGCCAGTGGGCGTACTTTGCGTTGCGGCCGTTGACGATGTCGAAGAAGGCCGATTGGATCTTTTCGGTGATCGGGCCGCGGCTGCCGGCACCGATCTCGATGCGGTCGAGTTCCCGGATCGGCGTCACTTCAGCAGCGGTGCCGGTGAAGAAGGCCTCGTCGCAGATGTAGACCTCGTCGCGGGTGATGCGCTTTTGCACGATCTCCAGGCCCAGGTCTTTGGCGATGTGGAAGATGGTGTTGCGGGTGATGCCGTTGAGCGCGCCGGCCGACAAATCCGGGGTGTAGATCACGCCGCCCTTGATCACGAACAGGTTCTCGCCCGCGCCTTCGCTGACGAAGCCGGCCGAGTCCAGCAGCAGGGCTTCGTCGTAGCCCTCGTCCGTGGCTTCCATGTTCGCCAGGATGGAGTTGGTGTAGTTGCTCACCGCCTTGGCCTGCGTCATGGTGATGTTCACATGGTGGCGGGTGTAGCTGCTGGTCTTGACGCGAATGCCGCGCTTCAAGCCTTCTTCGCCCAAGTACGCGCCCCAGGCCCAAGCGGCCACCATCAGGTGGATCTTGTTGCCCTTGGGGCTGACGCCCAGCTTCTCGCTGCCAATCCAGGTCAGGGGCCGCAGGTAGCAGCTCTCCAGCTTGTTTTCCCGCACCACCTGCTTCTGCGCCTCTTCCACCTGCTCGATGGTGAAGGGGATCTTCATGCGCAGAATCTTGGCGCTGTTGAACAGACGCTCGGTGTGTTCGCGCAGGCGGAAGATGGCGGTGCCGCCCACGGTGTTGTAGGCCCGTACCCCCTCGAAGGCGCCGCAGCCGTAGTGCAGGGTGTGGGTCAGCACGTGGATCTTGGCGTCGCGCCAATCGACCAATTGGCCGTCCATCCAGATCTTGCCGTCGCGGTCGTCCATGCCCATGTGAGGTCCTCGGGTGCTTTGGGAAACCCTGGATTCTAAAACCGCAGGGCTGCGGGGCTCAGTCGGTCAGCCTGGCCACCGGCGCGCCCGTGGCATGGCCGGGCCGGCCGCCCACCCCGTTGCCTACACCATCGGCTGGGCCCCGGGGCCCACGAGAGCTGGGAGTGGCGCGACCGGGGCTGGGATGTGGCAGCCGCTGGCCCAGGCTGCGGGTTTCGCGCAGCACCTGCAGCATCTTCATGCCCGGGTGGATACGGGTTTGGGCCATCAGGGCGCTGTCCACCGAGGCCACCGGGTTGGTGGCCGCCGCGCGCATCACGCGCAGGGCGCGGCTGAACTGCAGCAGCAGCCAAAACACGATCACGGTAAAGGCCAGGAACACGCCAGGCCAACCGTACTGCATGTAGCCGATGGCAATCGCGGCCACGGCCAGGCCCCAGCCGATGAGGGGGGAGTGGCTCAGGGAAAAACGGGCGGGGTTCATAGGCCGAGATGTTAGCGAGCGTGCGCCCAGTGCCGCCACAATCTCGGCATGGCCAGCCTCCACACCTGGGTGATCAACCTCGACCGCGCACCCGAGCGGTTGGCGCGCATCGGGGCGCGGCTGGATGCGCTGGGCGTGCCCTGGACACGATTCCCGGCGGTGGAAGGCAAGCTGCTCACAGCTGCCGAACAGGCCGCACGGCTGGACCAAGCCGGCTTCGAGCGCCGGCATGGCATGACGCCGTCACTGGGTGAGCTGGGCTGCTACCTGTCTCATGTGCGGCTGATGCCGCGCAGCGCTATGTCCAGCAACTCCTGCCCATGCAGCTGCCCTATGACCATGCCTACGACCGCGGCTGGGTGTATGGCCTGAAGGTTCGCCGCGTGTTTCCCGAGGTGTGTGTGCACGACGACCAGGTGGTGTCCACGATCGGCAACCCAGGGCCTTCACGCAAGTTCCCCTGGTACCGTCGGCTGCCCACTTACATCCATCGGTTGCGCACGGAGTGGGCGCGCTTGCGCTACGGCGTGGCGCAACTGCTGTGGCACCGGGGCTGAACGCGCTGGAACTACAGGCCCCGAACCAGGCCCATGGCCTCTTCGATGCGGTCCACCCCGTGAACCTGTAGCCCCTCGATGGGCTTTTTGGGCAGGTTGGCCTTGGGCACGATGGCCGTGGAAAAGCCCAGCTTGGCCGCTTCCTTCAGGCGCTCTTGTCCGCGCGGCGCAGGGCGCACCTCGCCGGCCAAGCCGACTTCGCCGAAGGCCAGAAAGCCCCGGGGCAAGGCCTTGGCCCGCAGGCTGCTTTGGATGGCCAACAGCACCGAGAGGTCGGCCGCAGGTTCGCTGATGCGAACGCCCCCCACGGCGTTGACGAAGACATCTTGGTCCATGCAGGCCACGCCCGCGTGGCGGTGCAAGACGGCCAGCAACATCGCCAGACGGTCGCGC
>RFPX01000137.1 GCA_009925955.1 Betaproteobacteria bacterium | reverse complement strand
CGTGCGGCTGATCGTCCATGACGGCAAGGCCGACAGCCTGCCCGTGACCTTCAGCTTCACTGCGGCCAGGGCCAACACCGCGCCCGTGGCACGCGCGGGCAACGACGTCACGGCTGTCAACGGCACAGAAGTGATCCTCAATGGAACAGCCAGCAGCGACCCCGATGGCGACCTGATTTCCTACCGCTGGGTGCTGGCGACCAAGCCGCCTGGCAGTGTGGCCAGCTTGACGGGCGCCACCACGCCACGCCCCTCCTTCACGCCCGACGTCAGCGGCAACTACGTGATTTCTCTGGTCACCAGCGATGGCTCACTGAGCAGCGATGTGGCCTTCGTGATCGTCACCTCCGGTGCGGTCAACATGCCGCCCACGGCAGTGGCCACGGGACCCGCCTCTGTGGTGCTGGTGGGCAGCCGGGTGACCCTGGATGCCTCCGCCAGCATCGACCCCAACGGCGACCTCTTGCGCTACAGCTGGCGGTGGATCTCCAGGCCGCTGTCCAGCCTGGCGGTGTTGGGGCAGGACACCTCTGCCCGGCCTGAATTCGTGCCCGACCAGGCTGGTGACTACGTGCTGGGCCTGGTCGTCAGCGATGGCCGACTGACCAGCAGCGAGCGCACCGTGACCGTTCGCGCCGCGCGCACGGCAGCGCCCTTGGCGAATGCGGGCAGCAGCCAATCGGTGCTGGTGGGTTCCACCATCGATCTCGATGGGACGGCTACCCCCACGGGGTCGGGCGGGTTGAGCAACGCCACTTTGCTGGGCTATCAGTGGTCACTGGTCTCCCGGCCGGATGGCAGCAGCACCTCACGCACCATCCTGAACGCCACCGCAGCACGTGCGCAATTCATCCCCGATGCGGTGGGTACCTATGTTTTTCGGCTGACCGTGACGGACTCCCTGGGCAACGCCTCCAGCGATGTGGTCACCGTTCGGGTTTCGCAGCGCAATGCTCCGCCCGTGGCCAATGCGGGCGGCAACCGCACCGCGCTGGTGGGTGAAACGGTGGTGCTCGATGGCGGCGGCAGCACCGATGCCAATCCGGGCGATGTGCTGCGCTACGCTTGGCAATTGGTTTCCAGCCCCACCACCACACCGGCCAGCACGGCCAAACTCAGCCCTGCGTCGAACCCGGCCGGCACCGCCTCGACCAACAAGACCGTTTCAATCACGCCCGATCAACCCGGCACCTATGTGGTGGCCCTGGTGGTCAACGATGGAACGGACTCCAGCGACACCGCCTTGGTGACGATTACCGTGCGTGCGGTGAACCAGGCGCCAGTGGCCGTCATCACGGGCGCGGCCGGAACCACCGTGAGTGCGGGTACCGCGACGGGCACGGTGGGGACTGTGATGACCTTTGATGGGCGAAGCAGCACCGATGACGGTCCGGCCCAGCTCCTGACCTATCGGTGGCGCCTGGAGCTCAAGCCTGCAGCCAGCACACTGCAGATCACCGAGCCAAACTTGGCGGTCATCACCCTGCGGCCTGATCAGCCCGGTCAGTATGTCCTTCGACTGCAAGTGGATGATGGCAGTCTCAGGAGCGCCGATGTTCCGCTGGTGATCGTGGTGAATCCCTGAGCGGGCTGGGCCACCCGCGGTGGTGGGCAAACGGCGGTACGGGTCAGGGGACGCATACACTGTCCGAGCCGACATGAAGGGGCTTTTCTCCTCCAAACAGCATGCCGGCGGTAAGCCGGCGTGGCGAAATCGGTAGACGCAAGGGACTTAAAATCCCTGCTCGCAAGGGGTGCGGGTTCGAGTCCCGCCGCCGGCACCAGCATCAAGATTGGCGCCGTCAATCCGATCCTCCACGGGCGATCAACCGATCGCGTGTGAGAGGCGCTTGAGATGGTGTTGAGCCGGTCAATCTTCAACGGGCTGTGCGCCCTGGCCCTGCTGCTGGCCGGGTGTGGTGGCGGTGGTTCATCGACGCCCACCTATTCCCTGGGTGGTACCGTGGTGGGGCTCAGCGCGGGCCAACAGGTGCTGCTCCTCAGCGGGGCGGGCACCCAGGTGACCTTGTCGTCAAACGGAAACTTCCGTTTTCCTGACCGTCTGCCCAAGGGGTCGAAGTACAACTTGGTGGTCCAGCAGCAACCATCGGGGCAAACCTGCGTGATCTCCAATGGCAGCGACACCGCGGGGGTCGCGGCTGACGTCTCCAATGTGACCGTCGTGTGCAGTGACAACCCGGCGGTGTTGGGTGGCACTGTGAGTGGCCTGCCCTCGGGCACCAGCGTGTCGCTCTCCACCACCATCGGTTCAGCGGGCGCGGCGTCCGTTGCGTCGATCAGTGCCAATGGCCCGTACAGCTTGGCGCAGCGTCCGGCCAGCGGCGCGGCCTATGCCGTCACCATCACCACGCAGCCCCAGGGCGCGTCCTGCACCGTCAGCAATGGAAGTGGAACAGCCGGTGCTTCAGCCATCACCAACATTGACGTGGTGTGCAGCCCCGCCCGAATGAACATCGGCGGAGAACTCCTTGGTTTGGCCCAGGGGCAGCAGGTCCAACTCAGCTTGGCAGGCACCGGTATTGCTCAGGGCTTGGCGGCCTTGACGCTGAGCAGCAACGGCAGCTTTTCCTTCTTGTCGTTGACCCCAGGTATTGCCTACGGGGGTGATTTCACCGTCACGATCGCTTCACAACCCACCAGCCAAACCTGTGCACTCAGCCGCGCATCGGGCGTGGGGGTCATCGCGAATGTGAACCAGGTGCAGGTGAACTGCTTGACCAATCGGCACACGCTGGGAGGAAGCGCCACGGGCTTGGTCGCACTCGCAGGTGGTCGACCCTTGGTGCTGCGAAATGGTACGGACAGCGTCACGGTATCGGCCAATGGGCCCTTCCAATTCCCGACTGCACTGACCGATGGTGGGGGGTACTCGGTGACGATTGGGTCGCAGCCGACGGGCCAAACCTGTACCGTGTCAAACGACTCGGGGAACGCGGTCAGTGCGCCGGTGGGCAACGTGCTGGTGCAATGCCTGTCCTTTGTCTGGCGCAGCCGCTTGGTGGCCGGCTCAGGGGTGGCCGGCACCGTCGACGACTTGGCCGGGATGGCTCGGTTTTCAGCTCCCTCGGGCCTGGCCATCAACCCACGCGGCGATGTGGTGGTGGCGGACTTCAGTTCCTCGCGCATTCGTTCGGTGTCCATGCCCCTGGGCTATGTGTCCACGCTTGCGGGTTCGCCGGTGCCCGGGCTGACCGATCACGCGGTTGCGCAGCTTGCATCGTTCCGCGCACCGACCGGTGTGGCCATCGACAGCAATGGCAATGTGTTCGTGGCCGACTCTGGCAACCATGTGATCCGGCGAATCTCGGCCTCCACCGGGGCGGTCAGCACCTGGGCAGGTTCTGGCGTCGCAGGCTACGCCAATGGCATCGGTACTGCAGCCCAGTTCAATGGGCCGCGCGCACTGGCCATCGACACCGCCGGCAACCTGTACGTCGCGGATACCGGTAACCACGTGATCCGAAAGATCAGCCCCACCGGTACGGTCACGCTTCTGGCCGGCTCGCCCGGTGTGCGTGGTCGTGCCGATGGTGCCTCTGCAACCTTCAATGGACCGGCGGGAGTGGCCGTCTCTCCACAGGGCATCGTGTACGTGGCCGATACCCAGAACCACTTGGTTCGCTCGCTAAGCCTCTCAGGCGTGGTGGCCACGGTTGCAGGGTCTGGCTCGCCGGGTGCACAGGACGGGACGGGCGCGAAGGCCGGCTTCTCCCTGCCCATGGGATTGGCGGTCGATGCCCAGGCGATGGTGTACGTGGCCGATGCCGGTAACCACGCGATTCGGCAAATCCAGTTGCTTGGGGCCGTCGGTACCGTGTTGACCATCGCCGGGACCGGGCGCAGCGCCTACAGTGAGGGCGTGGGCACGGCCGTGGGCTTTGACCAACCGACGGCCGTGGCCCTTGACGCGGCGGGCCAGTTGTTGATCACCGAGGGCGGTGGCAAC
>RFPX01000136.1 GCA_009925955.1 Betaproteobacteria bacterium | reverse complement strand
GGCGGGCCTGGCTTTCATCGAGGAGCTGCCCCGAAGCGCCATAGGCAAGGTGCTCAAGCGCGAGTTGCGTGATCAGTGGACGATGACCGTGCCGTGACACCCCCTTAAACAGGGGGCGCAGCGGCATCCGGTGCTTTGCAAGGCCACAAAAGGTTTAGAGTCGGGGCTTGACCCGGCCAACCGTCTTCGCTCCATGATGCGCATCGAACTGTCCGCCCTGCCCCAGCATGTGGGCCAGGCCCTGGGCACCAGCCCGTGGTTTGAGGTGGACCAGGCCCGCATCAATGCCTTTGCCGAGGTCACGGGCGACCCTCAATGGATCCATGTCGACCCCGAGCGCGCGGCCCAAGGCCCCTTCGGCACCACGGTGGCACATGGCTTTTTCACGCTGTCGCTGATGCCCTGGTTCCTGGAGCGCAGCTTTGAGGTGTTGGGCTCGCGCATGGGCGTCAACTATGGCCTGAACAAGGTTCGCTTTCCGGCGCCCGTGCCGGTGGGCAGCCGGCTGCGCGCCCACACCAAACTGCTGGCCTGCGAAGCAATCTCCGGCGGTATGCAGTTGGTGATCGAAGCCCAGATCGAACGTGAAGGGTCCGACAAACCGGTGTGTGTGGCCGAGTTCGTGGCCCGCCGCTATGCCTAAATGCCTGAGGGCCAGCCCATGTCCTTGAAGCAAGCCACGCGGTGGCACACCCTGCGCCGCTGGTCGTGCGCCATGGCCCTGTCTGCCACGGCCGTGACCGCCCATGCCGCGGCTGAGGTGGGGCAGCCCGCGCCGCCGTTCGAATTGGCCGCAGCCGACGGCACGATGATGGGCCTTCAGCAGTGGCGTGGCCAGGTCGTCTACCTGGACTTCTGGGCGTCCTGGTGCGGGCCGTGCCGGCAGTCCTTCCCCTGGATGGGTGAGTTGCATCGGCGCTATGGGCCACAGGGTCTGGCCGTGGTGGCCGTCAACCTCGATGCGCGTGCGGCCGATGCGCAAGCCTTTCTCAAGGCTGTGCCCGCACCCTTTCAAATTCTGTATGACGCCTCGGGCAAAACACCGCGGTCGTATGCGATCAAGGCCATGCCCACCAGCCTGCTGATTGGACGCGACGGCCGTGTACAACTCGTCCACGCCGGCTTTCGCCCGTCGGATACCGCGGCCTTGGAAGCCGCCATCACACAGGCTCTGAAGGAGCGCGCGCCATGAACCTCCCAACCGCTTGGTGGCCCCGAGTGGCACCCTGGTGCCTGCTGGCCTGCATGGGGCTGCTGAGCGGCTGTGCCGCGCTGGCGCCCGTTCAACCTTGGGAAAAGGGCGATCTCGCACGCCCCGCTATGGGCTTTGAACCGGACCGGCTCGATGCAGCCTTCGTGGAGCACACCTATTCGAGCAAGGAAGGCGTGTTTGGCGGGGCAACCGTGGGCGGGGGTGGCTGTGGCTGCAACTGAGCGTGATGCGCATACCGGCCTGTGGGCCCTGGGGGCCTGCCTCGGCCTGATCGCGCCGGCAGCGCAGGCCAATACGCCGCCCGAACGGGCCGAGGTGCAGTTCAAGGCCTTGGACTACCGCGAGCGCCAGCCCGGCGCCGACCGTGTCGATGTACAAGCGGCCACCGTCTCGCTTTACACCCCGGTGGGCGAGCGCGCAGCGCTCCTGCTGAGCCAAACGGTAGACGCCATCAGCGGAGCGTCGCCGGCTTATCACACACAGCGCCTCACGCCTCTCAAAGACTTTCGACGCGCATGGGCCGCGGCGGGAACCGGTTACTTCAAGGACGGCAGTGTCACCGCGTCAGCGTCGACATCGGACGAAAACGACTATCACTCCAAGGCTGGTGGCCTGACGGGAACGTGGAACAGTGCCAGCCGAAACACATCGTTGACCGGCGGCGTGGGGGTGTCAACCGATGTGATCAGGCCGGTGTACGGTGGTTTTGAAGACCGAAAGCTGGTGCGCGATGCGCTGCTGGGGGTCACCCAGGTGTTCACCCCGCGCGACATCGTGCAGGCCACACTGAGCCACACCTGGGGCAGCGGCTACTTCACCGATCCCTACAAGCTGTTGGATGAGCGGCCCCGCACCCGCCACATCAGCCGCGTGCTGCTGCGCTGGAACCACCACATCGCCGGCACCGACCAGACCGTGCGCATGAGCTACCGCTACAGCACCGACAG
This sequence comes from Betaproteobacteria bacterium, assembly GCA_009925955.1. Classification (GTDB taxonomy): domain Bacteria; phylum Pseudomonadota; class Gammaproteobacteria; order Burkholderiales; family Burkholderiaceae_C; genus RFTU01. The sequence continues at coordinate 1,890 of RFPX01000136.1, read as the reverse complement.
TTGGGCCTTGAAGTCACACACGGCCACGCTGGAATGGGTGAACCCGCTGCGAAATGGGTGGACACTGACGCCATCGGTGCGTGCTTACAGCCAGACCGCAGCGCGCTTCTATCTGCCGGTGGATCCCAAGATTGCACCCGCGCCTCCTTTTCCGCCCATCGACGCCCAGTACTTCAGCGCCGACCAGCGCCTGTCGGCCTTCGGCGCGTACACGGCAGGGCTGCGCATAGACAAAGCCTTCAACCGCAACTGGTCGGCCGACCTGAAGTTCGAGCAGTACCAACAGCGCGGCACCTGGGCCTGGGGCAGTGGCGGCGACCGCGGTCTGGCACCGTTCAGCGCCACCTGGCTTCAAATGGGCTTGACCAGAAGATTCTGAGACCAAGGGCTCCATGCGTCTGCACCGCGAAGTGTTCACCGCCATGGGTGGCCCGTGCGAGCTGCAAGTGGGGCTTGAAGACCCCGAGCAGGCCCGACGCGCCTTCGGCGCGGCGCAAGAAGAAGTGCGGCGCATCGAGACCAAGTATTCGCGCTACCGAGAAGACTCTTTACTGTCCGTGATCAACGCCCGGGCTGGCCACGCGTGGACCGACTGTGACGACGAAACGCTGCGCTTGCTGGATCTGGCCCACCAATTGCACGACGACAGCGGGGGCTTGTTTGACGCCACCAGCGGCGTGCTGCGCCGCGCATGGCGCTTCGACGGCAGCCGCCCCGCACCTTGCGCAGCAGAGCTTCAACCCCTGCTGGGCCTGGTGAACTGGGGCAGCGTGCGCCGGCGCGGCGCGCAGGTTCGCCTGGAGAAGGCCGGCATGGAGTTGGACTTTGGCGGCTTCGGCAAGGAGTACGCGGTCGACCGTGTCGCTGCTCAACTGCAGGCAGCGGGTGTGGGCCATGGGTTGGTAAACCTGGCGGGCGACATTCGGGTGTGGGGGGGTCGACCCGATGGAGGACCCTGGCAGCTGGGCATACAACATCCTCGTCGGCCGGGGGTGGTACTGGCCAGTCTTCCTTTGCACGAAGGCGCTCTGGCCAGCAGCGGAGACTATGAGCGCTGTTTCATCGATGCTGCGGGTCAGCGCCACTGTCATATTCTGCATCCGAGAACCGGACGCCCCGCGTACGCTTGGCAGTCGGTCAGCGTGGTGGCGCCGTTGGCCGTCATGGCCGGTGGCTTGTGCACGGTGGCCATGCTGATGGGTGCGGATGCGCCCGACTGGCTAAACAGCCAATTGGTGGATTTCTTGGCCGTTGACGCTCAAGGCCAACTTCACACATCGAACCAAAGGGGAGCCGCCTGATGCCGGTTGGAAACAACACCAACAACAACTGGGAAATCCGCCGGTATGGGGAGGTGAACACCTATGACGGCCGCGATGGCGTGGACAGCCTGTCCTTCGAGCGGCTGCCCCGGTCCTACTTCACGATCACCCAAAACGCTGACGGCTCGGTGAACGTCGACTCCGTCTCCGGCGCCAGCGCCCTGTACAGGCTCAAACTCATCAACATCGAGCTGCTGTACTTCAGTTTTGGCAGCACCGTGGTAGACCTGCGCACCGCTTTCAACACCGGCGATCAGCCCTCGGTGATCACGGGGACAAACGCAGCAGACACGCTGACCGGGTCCGAGCGTGCGGACTCTTTGGTCGGAATGGGTGGTAATGACTCCATCAAGGCGGGTGCAGGCAACGACACCCTGGTCGGAGGTGAAGGAAGCGACACCTTGATGGGCGAGGCCGGGAACGACCGTATTGAAGGTGGAGACGGTATCGACTACGCGGTCTACCTCTCAACGCCGGGAACGTTCTCGCTGACCCGAGACGAGGCCTCTGGTGCCTTAACGGTCACGACAGCTCTAGAAGGAACCGACACGCTGGTAGGCGTCGAGCG
>RFPX01000135.1 GCA_009925955.1 Betaproteobacteria bacterium | reverse complement strand
GCTCTCGTGGTGACGGGCCTGTTCACGCTCTTGCCCCAGCGGCTGATCGGCTCGGCGCTGTGGAAGTTCCTGGGCCTGAGCGCAGGCATGGCTGGGGGTTAGCCCCAGCGGCTCAGCCTTGATGACTCACAGGGTCACCGTTCCAGCCACCAGCGGCGTCACATCCCCGCCCACCCAAACCTGCTGACCTTCACGCTGCAGCAGCACACGGCCATCCCGACCCAGCGCGTGGCCCTGCGACACCACATACCGCGCCGGGGCCAAGCCAGCGCCCATCATCCATTGGGCCAGCCCGGCATTCAGGCTCCCGGTCACCGGGTCTTCCAGGGCTCCGCTGAAAAAGGCCCGCACTTCGAACAAGGGCGCCTCTTCATGATCGACGCAGGCATGTGCGCCGACCAGGCCAATCTTGAGGTCCCCCATGGCCGCGCGGTCCGGGCTGACCGCCCGCACCGCCTGCGCATCGGCCAGCTGCACCGCCAACCAGCCGGGGCCGTTGTCTACCCATTGGTGGCGCAGCACCTGGTCCGCGGGAATACGAAGCGCGGCGCAAACGCGGGCCAACAGGGCTTCGTCCAGCGGACCCGTGCGCCGCAGCGGTGGTGCTGCGAACGCCAGGCGTTCACGTCCCTCGACGGGTGTGCGACGAACCCTCACCAAACCCACGCCGCACTGCTGCACCACCACCCCCGCCTCGCGCGGCTGGCCCCCCGCGGCCAACCACGCCCAGGCGGTGCCGATGGTTGGGTGGCCCGCGAAGGGCAGCTCCCCAAAGGGCGTGAAGATCCGCACACGGTAATCGGCGCCTGCCTCGGTAGGCGCCATCACAAAAGTGGTCTCTGACAAGTTGGTCCAGCGCGCAAACGCCGCCATCTGCGCGTCGCTCAGGTCTTGCGCATCGTGTACAACGGCCAAGGGGTTTCCCAGCAGGGGCTGGGCGGTGAAAACATCGATTTGATGGAATGGGCGCTTGCGGGTCATGTTGGTGTTCTCCGGGCCATAAAGATAAGTGATGGCAAGGCAGCGGGAATCGGGGGGCGCACACACCACTGCTCATCCAGCCCTTGCGGCACGGGGCAGCTTGCCGCTATGGTCGCGGTTCAGGAGGATGCGCCATGAAGTGGCCAGAGCTTGCCGATATCGAAACGAGGGTGCCACCTCCCGAGGGGTGCAGGGTGACCAGACTGAATCGCCGTGACATTCCCCTGCTGATCGATTCGATCAGGCGGTGGTACCCCGACGTTGCGGTGGGTGGTGCCAGCTCCTACCTCACCCAAGCCTTCTACGAAACAGATGCAACGCTGGAAGGTGAGGTCGACAAGCCGCTGTTGGTGGTGATGGTGTGGAAGGGCGAGGCCCTCGCGGGCTTTGTCTCCTGGGATTGGGAGGAGGCGCCGCAAGCGCTCTACGCACGATTCGGCGTGGTCGATCCTGAACACCGAGCCCTGGGCATGGGCACCTTCAGCATGCAGTTCGGCGAAGCGCTCGGTCGCTTGATGGGGGCAGGGTTCATCTATTCGATGTGCACCTTGAAGATGCCCAGTATGCAAAAGGCCTTCGAGCGGGCCGGTTACCGGCTGCTCGGCTTTGCGCCGGGGTACGACCGGGAGCTCGTTTCGCCTGGTGTCGTCAAACGGGTCTTTGAGGCCTACTACGCCAAGATCTTGGTGCCGCATGATCTGCTGTCGGTGCCGCAGGCCCGCAACATGACGCCCCAGACGCTGGCCTTGTTCAAGTCGCTGTTTCCTGAATTCGACGTCGAGCTGGAGCCCAAATGACCGCACCCTCGGTTCCCGCCCATCCGCGTTTGGTCCCTCAGGCCTTGGGCATCCTGTGCTTGGCAGGCCTGGCCACCGTGAGCCATAGCGCCACCATCGACATTGGTGTCAGCACCCTGCAGGCTCAGGTGGAGAAGGCATTTCCGAAGGCCAAGCAGCCCCTGACCTTGTCTGAACCCACGCTGAGCTTGGAGGGTGCAACCGAGGTGGTGGTTCTGTGTGGACGCTGGGACTTGTCGCCTAAAGCGGCGGTCCTCATCGCCGATCGGCCGTTGCTGGGGCGGTTCTGTGCCGAGTCCCGGTTGCAGTGGAACCCCCAGGGCGCAACGGTGTCCCTCACGGCGGTTCGGGTTCGCAGCCTGGGCCTCGGTGATGGGCCTTCTCTGCCCGCGCCCGTCTTGAAGCTGATCAACGCCATCTTGCCGGAACATTTGGAGGGCGTGGTGGTCTACACCGCACCCAAGTTCATAGGCTGGGCGGTGAAGAACCTGCGGCCGCAGGATGGGCGGCTGCAAGTGGAGTTTTGAGCGGCCGCGCGCTCCAAGACAGACCGATTCCATGAACCGTCGACACCTCCTGCGCACGCTGTTCGGTTTAGGCGCCGCGGGCTTGAGCAGCGCCAGCATCGCAGACCCCGCTGTCCTGCGTCGCAATCCCTTCACACTCGGGGTGGCCAGTGGCAGCCCCGACCACCACTCCGTGGTGCTGTGGACGCGCCTGTACGACCAGGGGCTTTTCGGATCGAACCTTCCGGATGCGCCGATTCCCGTGACCTGGGAACTGGCGCGCGACGAACGCTTCAGCCAGATCCTGGCCACGGGGCAGGCCCTGGCAGAACCCGCATTGGCGCATGCCGTTCACGTGGAGCCTGAAGGACTGCCCTCGAACACCTGGCTGTACTACCGGTTCAAGGCCGGCACGATGGTCAGCCCGGTGGGCCGCACGCGCACCCTGCCGCAGGCGGATGCACGCGTGGAGAACTGGCGCATCGCGTTTGCATCCTGCCAGCACTATGAGCGCGGCTACTTTGGGGCCTATGCCCACCTGGTGCAAGACAAGCCCGACCTCGTCCTGTTTCTGGGTGACTACATCTATGAATACGCACCTTCGCGTGCGGCCGGCGTGGTTCGCACCGTGGAGGGCGGTTGGTGCCTGAGCCTGCCCGAGTACCGGGCCCGTTACGCGACCTACCGGCAAGACCCGCACCTTCAGGCCGCCCATGCCGCCGCACCCTGGATGGTCACTTGGGATGACCACGAGGTCCAGAACGACTACGCGGGCGTTCAGCCGGGCAATCGGGGCCCTGAGGTGTCAGACTTCCTGGCCCGCCGTGCAGCCGCCTACCAGGCCTACTACGAACACATGCCCTTGCGAGCGGCCGCGCTGGTCGAGCAGCTCACAGGACTGCAGCGCGGGGGCGAGTTGCGCCTGTACACCAACTGCCGCATCGGCGACCTGATCAACTTGTCGCTGTTGGACAACCGTCAGTACCGCCACCCGCAGGTGTGCACGGCCAACGGTGAGCTGGGCTCATCCGGTGTCGAGCGCGGGGCCTGCACGGCGCTTCGCGACGAAGGCCGAAGCCTGCTGGGCAGGCAGCAGGAGCAATGGTTGGCGCAGCAGCACAGCGCCGGTTCACAACGCTGGCATGTGCTGGCCAACGCCACGCTGTTTGGCCAGCGTCTGTACGGGACGGACGCCAAGCCCCGGGTCTCCAACGACGGTTGGGACGGCTACCCCCGTGCGCGGCAACGGCTGATCGACCACTTTGACCGGCTCGGTGAGCGAAATCTCCTGATGTTGGGTGGGGATATCCACGACAACTGGATTGGGCACATCCTGCGCGACTACGACCAGCCCCAGTCCGCGCGTGTGGGGGTGGAGTTCTGCGGCGGCGCTCTGGTCAGTTCCCTGACCAATGCCAACGTCTTGGCATCACGGCGGCGTTTGAATCCCCACTATGTGTACGGGGACCATGGCGTGCATGGCTACGGCCTGGTCGATCTCCGTTCCGATGCGCTGGAGCTGCGGGTTCGCGCCGTGGACAACAGTGCCCTTCGTCATCCCGCCATTCGCACCGCAGCAGCCTTTCGGGTGGCGCATGGGCAGGCTCAGCTGGAGCTGTTGCAAGCATAGGGCCCCGTCGATCAGCAAAGCCCCTTACAAGATCAGGCCAGTGGCCGATACAGAATCCGGGCCGCGGTGCGTACGCCGCAGACGCTATGAGGCCTTGAAGATCTTGAACACCAACGAACTTCGCTCGACGACTGGCAT
>RFPX01000134.1 GCA_009925955.1 Betaproteobacteria bacterium | reverse complement strand
TGAATTCACCGGTGATGGCTTCGAGCAGGTCGCGAACGGTGATGACGCCCTGCACTTCGCCGTATTCATCGACCACAAAGACCAGCTCATCACGGGACAGCCGGAACTGCTCCAAGAGCTCCATACCGGTGAGGGTTTCGGGGACGAACACCGCAGGCTGCACCAGTTTGGCAATGTCCAGCGTTTCGCCTCGGGCCAGGGCGGGCAAGGCCGTGCTGGACGACACCACGCCCACCACGTCGTGCAGGCCATCGCGGCACACCGGGTAGCGGCTGTGGGCGTGCTCGCCGATGATGCGCAGCTGTTCGGCCAAAGGCGCATGGATGTCCAACCACACCACATCGTTGCGCGGCACCATCATCGAGCCCACCTGGCGTTCATCCAGGCGAAACACATTGCGCACCATTTGGTGCTCCTGCTCCTCGATCACCCCGCTTTCCAAGCCCTCTTCCAAGCTGGCGGCAATCTCTTCTTCGGTCACCCCTGGGCCCGTCTTGCGGTGCTGGCCCAACAGGCGCAGGATGGCATCGGTGCTCAGCGTGAGCATGGCCACGAAGGGTCGGGTGGCCGTCGACAGCGCCTGCATCGGGCGGGCCATCCACACGGCCACCGCTTCTGGGTGCAACTGCCCAATGCGCTTGGGCACCAGCTCGCCGAAGATGATGGTGGCAAAGGTGATGAGCACCACCACCAGGCCGGTAGCGGTCCAGCCGGCCACCGTGGCCGACAGCGGGAAGGTCTCCTGCAGCCACTGTGACAGCGGACCGGCAAAGGCCGCCTCGCCCACGATGCCATTGAGCACCCCAATGGAGGTGATGCCAATCTGAACCGTCGACAAGAACTTGGTGGGCTTGTCGTGCAGGTCCATGGCCGCAGCAGCGCCCGGGTTGCCGGCCTCCACCAACACCTGCAGCCGGGCCTTGCGGCTGGCCGACAGCGCCATCTCAGACATCGCAAACACGGCGTTGAGCAGAATCAGCCCAAGCAGCAGGACAAGGTCCATGGGTTTGCCCTTGCCCAAACCCATGCGGCTCAGGTGCAGGCACTCGGAAATGCAAATGCGGCAAAGCGTAGCAGAATCAAGCGATGCACCTGTTCATCGGTGACCTTCAAGGCTGCCTGGAGGCCTTTGACCGCCTTCTGGCCCTTTGGGACTTCTCGCCCTCTCGCCACCGGCTCACGGTCGTGGGCGACCTGGTCAATCGCGGCCCCAGCAGCGCAGCCACCCTGCGTCGCATCATGGGCCTGGGCAGCAGCGCACAGGCCTTGTTGGGCAACCACGACCTGCACCTCTTGGCCGTGGCCCACGGCGTGCGGCCCGCCCACCGCAGCGACACCCTTGCGGATGTGCTGCAAGCTCCCGACCGCCACGAGCTGTTGAACTGGCTGCGCCAGCGCCCCCTGGCCCTGCAGGCCGAGGGCTGGCTGTGTGTGCACGCCGGGGTGCCGCCGCAGTGGGATGCCGACCAAACCCTGCGCCACGCGGCCGAGGTGCAAGCCTTGCTGCAAGGCCCCGACCTGTCTGACTTTCTGCCGCTGATGTATGGCAACGAGCCGGCCATTTGGAGCGACGCCTTGCAGGGCCCCGACCGCTGGCGCTTCATCATCAATGCCCTGACACGCCTGCGCTGGTGCGGGCCCGACGGGGCGCAAGACTTTCGCGTCAAGGAAGGCCCCGGCCAGGCCCCGCCCGGCTTGCAGCCCTGGTTTGAACTGCCCCAGCGGCGCACCCGCCACACACCCGTGGCCTTCGGCCACTGGAGCACCTTGGGCCTGATCAACCAGCCGGACTTGCTGGCCCTGGACACCGGTTGCGTGTGGGGCGGCGCGCTGACCGGCGTGCGGGTCGACGGCGGCCGGCGTGAAGTGCGCCAGGTGCCCTGCCCGGCGGCCCAACAGCCTGGCCTGTGACCCCCCGCACAGGCCGGTACACTTGAGGACATGGGAGGCTTGGGGGAGTGGTTTAACCCAGCAGTCTTGAAAACTGCCGACGGGCAACCGTCCGTGAGTTCGAATCTCACAGCCTCCGCCACCTCATGAGCTTTCGAACCATCCGGTCCTGCACACGGGTTTTGGCCCAGTTGATCATGGCGGTCTGCGTGCTCGCGGGCAGCCCAACAGCACGGGCTTGGGGGGCCGATGCGCACCGGCTGATTGCCGAGCAAGCCGAGCGCCTGCTCAAGCCAAGAGCCGCCACCGAGGTCAAGCGCTTGCTCGCTACAGAGCCCGGCGCATCGATGGGATCCGTGGCAACGTGGGCCGATGAAACGCGTACCCTGACCACGGCACGGTGGCACTACGTCAACCTGCCGCCTCGCAGTGGATGCCAGTACGAAGAAGAGCGCGATTGTTTTGATGGCAACTGCGTGGTGGCGGCCATTGAGCGGCAGAAGGTCATCCTCGGCTCGTCCGCATCAGACGCTGAGCAGTTGAAGGCGCTGAAGTTCTTGATTCACCTCGTGGCTGATGTGCACCAGCCCCTACACGCCGGACACGCCGAAGACCGCGGCGGAAACCTCTTCCAACTGCAGGCTTTCGGGCGGGGCACCAACCTGCATGCGCTGTGGGACAGCGGCCTCGTGCAAGACTGGCCCGGTGGGCTCAGCGCGCTGGAAAAGGCGGTCGACGCGCACACACGACCGGCCCCCACTGGCAGCCCTGCGCATTGGGCCAACGAGTCGTGCCGGCTGGTTGAGGAGGCGTGGTTCTACCCCGCTTCACGCACGCTGGACCCGGACTACTCCACAAAAGCGCGGCCGGTGGTGCTGGACCGCCTGCGGCTTGCCGCGGTTCGGCTGGCCGACCTGCTGAACCGGCAATTGGGGGACCGGTGAGATGGCCTCAGGTGGGTTGCCAAGGGCCTGAAACCAACACCGCTTCTCCCTCACCAGGCCAGGGCGGCATGGTGACCGCCACCGCTGCCACGCCGGACACACCGGACGCCCGGAACTGAAAGTGCGTACCGACCGGTATGGTCAGGCACACACCCGGCTCCAGCGGCACCACTTCTTCGTGATCACCGTGCTGGCGCCACATCTGCCCCTGGCCTGAAACCACGAACCACACCTCCTCCACCGTACGATGCGTCACGGCCTTGGCCACTTGGCCTGCCGCCAGTTGGAAGTGGGCCATGCTGCCGCCGGCCAAAGACAGAAGCACACGGACATCCGATCCGTCAGGTGCCACAACGGTGGGGTCGACTGGCAGTGCCCGTGTTTGAAAAGTGCTCATCACGTGGAAATCAACAGGCGTGGAGAAAGGGCCGGCTCCACCGGGCTGATCACCCACCCGATCCCCTAGGCCCATGCGTATTTGAACAGCCAACGGTGGCAGGGCTCGGCCCCTGAGGCGCCAGGGGGTGCCAAAGGTATGATCCCGCCGTGCGTGGCCGCCAAGGCCGCAACGAGCGCCAACCCGCCACCATGACCAAGATTCTGCTGATCAATGGCCCCAACCTGAACCTGTTGGGAAGCCGTGAGCCCGATGTGTACGGCCACACCACCTTGGCCGACGTGGAGCGTGAACTGCAGGCCCAGGCGCAGGCGGCGGGGCGGAGCTGTCGTGCTTTCAGTCCAACCACGAAGGCGCCCTGGTTGACCGTATCCAGCAGGCCCGCACCGAGGCCGTGGACTGGGTGATCATCAATCCGGGCGCCTACACGCACACCAGCGTGGCCCTGCGTGATGCACTGGCCGGCACAGCACTGCCCTTTATCGAAGTGCACATCAGCAATGTGCACGCCCGCGAAGCCTTCCGGCGCCATTCCTATCTCAGCGACATTGCGCGCGGCAGCATCGTAGGCCTGGGCGTGTCAGGCTACCGCTGGGCGCTGATGCACATCTTGTCTCACCCGGCTGTGGCGCCCTGAAGCGGCGCACGCCACGCAAGCCCATGGCCACCAACCCTCTCGACAACAAGCAACAAGCCTGGTCCGCGCTGTTCAGCGAACCGATGAGCGACCTGGTCAAGCGCTACACGGCCAGCGTGTCCTTTGACAAACGGCTTTGGCAGGCCGACATAGACGGCAGCTTGGCCCACGCCGACATGCTGTGCGCGCA
>RFPX01000133.1 GCA_009925955.1 Betaproteobacteria bacterium | reverse complement strand
GACCCCGCGCCGCCACCTACGACGACCAGCGTGAACGCATCCTGCACCAGGCGGCCGAGTTGTTCGCCGTGCAGGGCTACGGCGGCACCACCATGAACGAAGTGGCCCAGGCCTGCGGGGTGAGCAAGGCGGCGCTGTACCACTATGTGCGCGACAAGTCCGAGCTGTTGACCTTGATTGCCTTGACGCATGTGGAGCGCCTGGAGCACGTCACCCGTGAAGTGCTGCAGCAAAACCTGCCGCCGCAGCAGCGGCTGGAGCGCTTGATCCTGCGCTTCGTCGATGAGTACGCTGGATCCCGCCACGAGCACCGGGTGCTCACCGAAGACGTCAAGTTCCTGGGCGCGCAGGAGCAACAGCAGGTCGTGGCGGCCCAGCGGCGTGTGGTGCAGGCCTTTGCCGATGTGGTGCAGGAAATTCGCCCCGGACTGGTCCAGGCTGGCTTGCACAAGGCGGTGACGATGCTGCTGTTTGGGATGATCAATTGGATGTTCACCTGGCTCAGACCCGGTGGCACCCTCACGCACCCGCAGATGGGCGGCATCGTGGCGGCCCTGTTCTTTGGCGGGCTCGACGCGGTGCAGGCCCCGGCCGGCGGCGCCGTCCGCAAGGCCGTACCCGCGTCCAAGAAGCCGCAACCCACCGGCGCGCCCCAGCCAGCATCGGCCCGGCGACCACGCCGAGCCGGGTTATCCTGAACCCACAACCAAAATCCGAATCCAATCGGTTTGTTTTCACTCGCCCACCACTGAAGAAGGAGACCTGCAATGAAGTTCTTGAAGTCCTTGCTGGCGGCCGCCTTGGCCACCGCGGCACTGGCATCCCATGCGGCCGACATCACCGTTGGCGTCACCGTCTCGGCCACGGGCCCTGCAGCCTCGCTGGGCATTCCCGAGAAGAACACGATCGACCTGATGCCCAAGCAGATTGGCAAGGTCAAGATCAACTACATCGTGCTCGACGATGCGTCGGACACCACAGCGGCCGTCACCAATGCACGCAAGCTGATCACGGAGCACAAGGTGGACGTGATCATCGGCTCGACCACCACGCCCAACTCGCTGGCGATGATCGATGTGGTCAGCGAAAGCCAGACGCCCATGATCTCGATGGCGGCCTCCGCCCGCATCGTGGAGCCGGTGGACGCCAAGAAGCGTTGGGTCTTCAAGACCCCTCAGAACGACATCATGATGGCCATTGCGATTGCCCAGCACATGGCCAACGCCGGCATCAAGAGCGTGGGCTTCATCGGCTTTGCAGACGCCTACGGTGAGGGCTGGCTGCAGGAGTTCCAGAAAGCAGCTGGTATCAAGAGCCTGAACGTGGTGGCGGTGGAGCGCTACAACCGGACCGATACCTCGGTGACCGGTCAGGTGCTCAAGCTGACCACCGCCAAGCCCGACGCCATTCTGATTGCCGGATCGGGCACGCCCGCGGCGCTGCCCCAGAAGGCCCTGCGCGAGCGCGGCTACACGGGCAAGATCTACCAAACCCACGGCGTGGCCAACAACGACTTCCTGCGCGTGGGCGGCAAGGACGTGGAAGGCACCATCCTGCCGGCGGGCCCGATGCTGGTGGCCGCCCAGCTGCCGGCCGACCACCCGGTGCGCAAGAGCGCCCTGGCCTATGTGAATGCCTATGAGGCCAAGTACGGCAAGGGCAGTGTGTCCACCTTCGGTGGTCACGGTTGGGACGCCGGCCTCCTGGTCGAGCGCGCGGCCACCGCAGCCTTGAAGAAGGCCCAGCCCGGCACACCCGCTTTCCGCGCCGCGATGCGTGACGCACTGGAAGCGGTCAAGGAGATGCCGGGTGCGCACGGCATCTTCAACATGTCCGCCGGCGACCACAACGGCCTGGATCAACGCGGCCGTGTGATGGTCACCATCAGCGGCGGCACCTGGAAGTACATCGGCGACTGACCGGTCCAGGCCTCCCAGCGCGGCCCCGGTGCTCAGCAGCCGGGGCCGCTTCACTTCAGCTTTCCCTATCTCTTGTTGAGTCTTGTCATGAGCGTTCCCTCCGTCCTTCAGAGTTACATCGCCGGCCAGTGGATCGGCCAGCAGCCGGCTGTGGCCCTGCGCAGCGCCATCCATGGACAGGTGGTGGCCCACACCCACGCCGAAGCGCTGGACTTCCAAGCGGCCGTGGACCATGCCCGGCACGTCGGGGTGACCGAGTTGCTCAAGACCGACTTTCAACAGCGTGCGGCCATCCTCAAGGCCTTGGCCAAGTACCTGGTGGGCCGCAAGGAGGAGCTCTACGCGATCTCGGCCCACACAGGGGCCACCCGAAACGACAGCTGGATCGACATCGAAGGCGGCACGGGAACCCTGTTCGCTTATGCCAGCATCGGCAGCAGCGAGCTGCCTTCAGGCAACGTGGTGCACGAAGGTCCGGTGGTGACGCTGGGCAAGAGTGGCCAGTTTGTGGGCACGCACATCCTGGCGCCGCGCCGGGGCCTGGCCGTGCACATCAACGCCTTTAACTTTCCCGTGTGGGGCCTGTTGGAAAAGTTTGCGCCGGGCTTCCTGGCCGGGCAGCCCTGCATCGGCAAACCCGCCACGGCCACCAGCTACTTGACCGAGGCCGTGGTGCGCATGATGCTGGAATCCGGCTTGCTGCCCCAGGGCGCGATTCAACTGGTGATTGGCGGAACCGGTGACCTCTTGGACCGTTTGAACGGCCAGGACATGGTGACCTTCACGGGCAGCGCCGACACCGCCGCCCAGTTGCGCGCGCGGCCGCACCTGCTGCGCCACGGGATTGCCTTCAACGCGGAGGCGGACTCGCTGAATTGCGCCGTGCTGGCCGATGATGTGACACCTGACGATGCGGAGTTTGACCTCTTCATCAAGGAGGTCGTGCGTGAGATGACGGTCAAGGCGGGCCAGAAGTGCACCGCCATCCGCCGCGCCATCGTGCCGCGCCAGCACCTCGACGCCGTCGCCCAGCGCCTGCGTGACCGTCTGTCCAAGGTGGTGGTGGGCGATCCGGCCATCGAAGGCGTGAAGATGGGCGCCCTGGCTTCCAAGGCCCAGCAGGCAGATGTGGCGCAGCGGGTCAGCCAGTTGCTCGCCGCCCCACACATGAGCCTGGTGTTTGGTGAGCGTGATGGCTTCGCGCCCCGTGGCCAGGGAGTGGCCGAAGGGGCCTTCTTCAGCCCCACCTTGTTGTCGTGTGCCCAGCCGATGAACGTTCAAGCGGTACACGACCTGGAGGCCTTCGGGCCCGTCAGCACCCTGATGCCCTACGACGACCTGGACGAGGCCATGGCCCTGGCGGCGCGGGGGCAGGGCAGCTTGGTGGGCTCCCTCATCACCAAGTCTCCTGCGGTGGCGGCCCGCGTGGTGCCCGTGGCGGCCGCCCTGCATGGGCGTTTGCACATCCTCGACTCGAAGTCGGCGGCCGAGTCCACCGGGCACGGTTCGCCGCTGCCCTACCTCAAGCATGGGGGCCCGGGCCGCGCCGGAGGCGGTGAAGAGCTCGGCGGCATCCGGGCGGTCAAACACAACTTGCAACGCAGTGCCATCCAGGGCTCGCCTGACATGGTGATGGCGGTGACCGGTGAATACGTCCGTGGGGCCACGCTGATCGAAGGCGGCCAGCACCCGATGCGCAAGGCCTTCGAGGATCTGCAGATCGGTGAAAGCCTGCTGACGCCCGAGCGCGTGATCAGCGCCGAGGATGTACAGGCCTTCGGAGACCTCACCGGCGACACCTTCTACATGCACTTTGACGAGGAAGCGGCCAAGGCCTCACCCTTTGGCCAACGCATCGCCCACGGCTACCTGGTGCTGTCAGCGGCCGCAGGGCTGTTCGTTTGGACGGCCCCGGGCCCCTTGCTGGCCAACTACGGGCTGGACACCTTGCGCTTTACCAAGCCTGTGGCGCTGGGGGATGTCATCCGCGCCAGGCTGACGGCCAAGCGCAAGATCGACCGCTTGAAGGTGGGTGCCGATGGCAAAGGGCAGGGCGTGGTGGCCTGGGATGTGGAGGTCACCAACCAGCGAGGTGAGGTCGTGGCCAGCTACGACATCCTCACCTTGGTGGCCAAGCGCTGAAGCCGCGCGCGGTGT
>RFPX01000132.1 GCA_009925955.1 Betaproteobacteria bacterium | reverse complement strand
GGCTGCGGCATCGGTGCAACGGGCCGTGGACGCGGCACAGGTTCAGGCCCTGGTGGACATCAGTTTGAACGGCGAGGCTGAAGGCGCTCGCGAGTTTGTCTTTCGCTTGCGCGACAGCGGTACACCCATCGAGGCCCTGTACCTGGACCTCATCACCCCGGCTGCACGCCGGATCGGGGCGATGTGGGAGGCCGACACCTGTGACTTCGTGTTGGTGACGCTGGCCCTGTTGCGGATTCAGCAGGTCATGTATGACCTCAGCCCCGATTTCGTCATGAACGGGTCGGAGCCCAGCAGTCGGCGTGCGCTGATCGTGCCAGCGCCTGGGTCGCACCACACGATCGGTGCGGCCATGGTGGCTGATTTCTTCAGGCGCGAGGGGTGGGATGTGATGAGTTCACACGAACTGACCCGCGCTGATGTTTTGAGGACCTTGCGTCAGGAGTGGTTCGACGTGGTGGCGGTATCCGTATCCGCGCCGAACCAAGTCTTGACCACGAGTGCCTTGATTTCGGATATCCGCAAGCTCTCGAGCAACCGGGGTATCCTTGTGATGGTGGGTGGCCCCTTGGCACAGTCGGTGCCGGATCTGGCCACCCGGGTGGGAGCGGACGTGGTGACGCTCGATGCGAAGCAAGCAGTTGATGTAGCCGGACGGGCTGTGCCTGTCCGTAGGACGTCTGTGGCGAACTGAGCGACACCCCTTTTGCACTTCCAGCAGTATCGGCTTTGCAACAGAACTGACGCTCAAGATGAACGATCGAGTCAATCCTCTGCTCGTACCGGCTTACGGAGATCTTCTGTTGAACCAGCAGGAAGTGCCCCTCAACGCGCTGGCCGGCCTTGATGCCCAGGCCACGGCTGCGTTGTTGGCGGCCGCAGCGGACATTGCCCTGGTCATTGACCGGCAGGGCTTGATTTCCAGCGTTGCCGTGGGCAACCCCGAGTTGGGTTTGCTCGGGCACCAGCGCTGGCAGGGCAAGGCCTGGGTCGACATCGTCACCCCCGAGAGCCGCAGCAAGGTGACCGCCCTGATGGAGGACGCCTCTCAACACCGCACGCGGCGTTGGCGCCACATCAACTTTCCCGCTTCGCAGGGCAGCGATGTGCCGATGCTGTACTCGGCCGTGCAGCTCGGTGAAATGGGACAGGTGGTGGCCTTTGGTCGCGACATGCGCCAATTGGCCTCGCTGCAACAGCGCTTGGTTGGTGCGCAGTTGTCCCTCGAGCGCGACTACCTTCGGCTGCGCCACCTGGAGACACGCTACCGGCTGTTGTTCGATTCGGTGGCCGAAGGCGTCTTCGTGGTGGGCACGGCCAGCCAGAAGATCTCCGAGGCCAATGCAGCGGCCCGGCTGTTGTGCGGGCTGGAGGTGCAGGAGAGCCTGGAAGGCCGCCTGATGCCGGAATTGGTGGAGCCCTCGCAGGCACTGGCACTGGCCGACTACCTCGGTGGGGTGCGCTCCACGGGCCGCGGTGACGGCGTCAAGCTGACCTTGGCGGGTTCTGGCATCGAAGTGTTGATGCGTGCCACGCTGATTCGGCATGAGGGTGGATCCTCCTACTTGATTCAGGCCTGTCCGGCCGAGGGGGCTGCGCTGGCCCTGCCGGTGGACGATGAGGCCCGCGCGCGCTTGGCACAGGTCGTCGAGGCCATCCCCGACGCCTTTGTGGTCACCGACACCGCGGGCAGGGTCCTGTCTGCCAACCACGCCTTCCTCGAACTCACCCAGGAAGCCTCGGTCGAGCAAGTCCAAAACGAGCCCCTGGAGCGTTGGCTGGGCCGAACCGTGGTCGACCAGAGCGTGTTGCTGTCCCACCTTCGCCAAAGTGGCAGCATCCGGCTGTTCTCCACGACCTTGCGTGGCCGATTGGGTCTGTCGGCCCAAGTGGAGATTTCGGCCGCGTCGGTCCCGGGCACCGAGCCGCCGGCCCTGGGCTTTGCGATCCGGGATGTGGGCCGCCGCATCAGCGCCGAGCAGGCCAGCACGCCGGCCTTGCCGCGTTCCGTGGAACAGATGGCCGAGCTGGTTGGGCGGGTGCCGCTGAAGGAAATCGTGGGCGAGACCACCGATTTGATCGAACAGTGCTGCATCGAGGCCGCGCTGGAGCTCACCCGCGGAAACCGGGCATCTGCTGCCGAGATGCTGGGCCTGTCGCGCCAGTCGCTGTACGTGAAGCTCAGACGCTTTGGCCTGGTGGGCGAGCAGGACAGCGAGAACTGAGGACGACGCCCAGAGGTGTATCGATAAAGGTACACACATCATCGTCAATCTGAATTGACATCTGGAACCCCCACGCGTAAGGTGGGGGTCCATGGCCCGCCCTCAGCTGTCTGCAGTCGCCGAGCTGCTGAAACCCATCACCTGGTTCCCACCGATGTGGGCCTTCGCCTGTGGCGTGGTGGCCTCCGGCGTGGCCTTGGGCGAGCGGTGGTGGATGATCGTCTTGGGCGTGCTCCTGGCCGGCCCCCTGGTGTGTGCCACCAGCCAGGCCGTCAACGATTGGTTCGACCGCCATGTGGACGCGATCAACGAGCCCCAGCGCCCCATCCCCTCGGGCCGCATGCCCGGCCGCTGGGGGCTGTACATCGCCCTGATCTGGACGCTGCTGTCGCTCGTGGTCGCCTCGGCGCTGGGCCCATGGGGTTTTGGTGCGGCCGTCGTGGGCCTGGTGCTGGCGTGGGCCTACAGCGCGCCGCCCCTGCGGCTCAAGCTCAACGGTTGGTGGGGCAATGCCGCTTGCGGCCTGTGCTACGAAGGGCTGGCCTGGGTGACCGGCGCAGCGGTGATGGCCGGCGGCGCAATGCCCGATGCCCGGTCTCTGTTGCTGGCTGCGCTCTACAGCATCGGGGCCCACGGCATCATGACCCTCAACGATTTCAAGTCCGTGGAGGGTGACCGGCAGATGGGCGTGGGCTCTCTGCCGGTGCGCCTGGGCATTGACCGCGCCGCCCGGGTGGCCTGCTGGGCCATGGCGGTGCCCCAGGCGGTTGTGGTCTTGGCCTTGCTGGCCTGGGAGCAGGCCGGCCATGCGGCCGTCGTGGCCCTGATGTTGGGAGCGCAACTGCTGCTCATGCGCCGCTTTCTGGAGAGGCCGTCCGAGCGGGCGGTTTGGTACAGCGGGTTTGGCGTGTTGCTGTACGTGCTGGGCATGCTGGCCAGCGCGTTTGCACTCAGGGCGACGGGTCTGACGGGGGCCGCAGCATGAGCAGCGTCTCAAGCCAGTCGGCAAACGGCCTGCAGGGCACGGCGCCACCAGAACACCACTTGGGTTGGGCCGGCGTGTTGCGTTTGGGCCTGGTGCAGACCGCGCTGGGCGCCGTGGTGGTGCTCACCACCTCTACGCTCAACCGGGTGATGGTGGTGGAGCTGGCCTTGCCGGCTCTGTTGCCAGGCTTGTTGGTGGCCTTGCATTACGCGGTGCAGATCACGCGGCCGCGCATGGGCCATGGATCGGACACCGGCGGGCGCCGCACGCCTTGGATCCTGGGCGGCATGGCCCTGCTCAGTTTGGGTGGTGTCTTGGCGGCATGGGCCACCACCTGGTTGCAGAACCACTTCTGGGCGGGGGCTGCACTGGCCACGGTGGCCTTTGTGATGATCGGTCTGGGCGTCAGCGCCAGTGGCACTTCCTTGCTGGCGCTGTTGGCCAAGCGCGTGGCCCCGCACCGGCGTGGACCCGCCGCCACGCTCGTGTGGCTGATGATGATCTTTGGCTTTGCCATGACCGCCGGGATTGCCGGCAAGCTGCTGGATCCCTACACACCCGAGCGGCTGGTGGCCGTCAGTGGTGGGGTGTCGGTCCTGGCCCTGGCCCTGGCAGCCTTGGCCCTGTGGCGCTTGGAGCCTAAGGATTCAGCCGGTGCGGGCCTGGGGGCCACAGGCACCGCTGAGCCCGCGGCGGGCAGCCCAACCGTTGCGCAGGCGGGATTTCGCGCGGCGCTGGCCGAGGTGTGGGCCGAGCCGGCTGCGCGCCGTTTCACCTTCTTTGTGTTCCTGTCGATGCTGGCTTACAGCTCGCAAGACCTGATCCTCGAGCCCTTTGCGGGACTGGTGTTCGGTTGGACGCCGGGTGAGACCACCTCGCTGTCCGGCCTGCAGCACGCGG
>RFPX01000131.1 GCA_009925955.1 Betaproteobacteria bacterium | reverse complement strand
GGCGCGTGCTCGCGCGAAGAGCCGCAACCAAAATTGCGGGCAGCCACCAATACCGAAGCGCCCGCATAACGCGGCTGGTTCAGCACAAAGTCAGGGTTGAGCTTGCGGCCACTGCAGTCTTGGCCGGGCTCACCGCGGTCCAAGTAGCGCCACTCGTCAAACAGGTTGGGCCCAAATCCCGAGCGCTTGATGGACTTCAAGAACTGCTTGGGGATGATGGCGTCGGTGTCGATGTTTTCGCGGTTCAGGGGCGCAGCGATGCCCTTGTGCACGGTAAAGGGTTTCATACGGGTGTCCTTAGGCGATGCGGCGAATGTCCACAAAGTGGCCCGCCAGCGCAGCGGCAGCCGCCATGGCCGGGCTGACCAGGTGGGTGCGGCCACCGGCACCTTGGCGCCCTTCGAAATTGCGGTTGCTGGTCGATGCACAGCGCTCGCCGGGTTCCAAACGGTCGGCATTCATGGCCAGGCACATGGAGCAGCCTGGCTGGCGCCACTCAAAGCCCGCAGCCTTGAACACCTCGTGCAAGCCCTCGGCCTCGGCCTGAACCTTCACGAGCCCCGATCCCGGCACCACCAAGGCCAACTTCACATTGGAGGCCACCCGACCGCCCATGCGCTTGACCACGGCTGCGGCTTCGCGCATGTCTTCAATGCGGCTGTTGGTGCAGGACCCAATGAAGACCTTGTCCACACGGATGTCGTTGATGGCCTTGTTGGGCTCAAGCCCCATGTACTTCAGCGCGTTCTCAATGGCAGCCCGCTTGCTGGCGTCCTTTTCCTTGTCGGGATCAGGCACACGGTCTTCGATCGACAGGACCATCTCGGGCGAGGTGCCCCAGGTCACCTGAGGGCGTATGGCCGCTGCATCCAACTCCACCACGGCATCCCACTTCGCATCGGGGTCGGAATGGAGGGTGCGCCAGTAGGCCACGGCCTGGTCCCACTCCACGCCCTTGGGCGCCATGGGGCGGCCCTTCACATAGGCGATGGTCTTGTCGTCCACGGCCACAAGGCCCGCGCGGGCACCGGCCTCGATGGCCATGTTGCACACCGTCATGCGGCCTTCCATGGACAGGCTGCGCAAGGCACTGCCACCGAATTCGATGGTGTAGCCGGTGCCGCCAGCGGTGCCAATCTTGCCGATGATGGCCAAGACCACATCCTTGGCGGTAATGCCAGGCGCCAAGTCGCCTTCCACCTTCACCAACATGTTCTTGGCCTTTTTGGCCAACAGGGTTTGGGTGGCCAGCACGTGTTCCACCTCGGAGGTGCCAATGCCGTGGGCCAGGGCCCCAAACGCGCCATGGGTGGAGGTGTGGCTGTCACCGCAGACCACGGTCATGCCCGGCAGGGTGGCGCCTTGCTCGGGGCCGATCACGTGAACGATGCCCTGGCGCTTGTCCAAAAAGGGGAAGTAGGCCGCGGCACCGACGCTGCGGATATTCTCGTCGAGCGTGACGACCTGTTGGCGCGAGGTGGGGTCGGTGATGCCATCGAGCCCCAGTTCCCAGCCCGTGGTGGGCGTGTTGTGGTCGGCGGTGGCCACGATCGACGTGATGCGCCAGGGCTTGCGGCCAGCCAAGCGTAGGCCCTCGAAGGCCTGGGGGCTCGTAACCTCGTGCACCAGGTGGCGGTCGATGTAGAGGACGGAAGTGCCGTCTTCCTCGGTGTGGACGACGTGGTCGTCCCAGAGCTTGTCGTAAAGGGTGCGGCCGGTCATGGGGTGGCTCACGGTGAAAACCCTGTATTTTGGCTTGATTTGTGGTGGGTGTTGGTCTTGTCGGACCAGGAGATCGAAGTGGGAGTCTTGGCGCTGCGGTGGGGCGACGCTGCAGCGAGGTTGTAGCGTCTCACCCGTGATTGAGCATCGCACTGAGACGCCACCTGAGCGGGCCCCCCTTACGGGGAGTGCCTCCGCCTCGGCGAGACCGCCGTTGGGCGGGCTCGCCGAGGCGGAGGCAGCCCCCAGCAGGGCTGTCCCCGACAGGCCCTCAACACCTTCTCCGGCGTGATCGGCTGGCTCCACACCTCGGCCTTGAACGGCGCCAAGGCATCGTTGATCGCATTCATCACCGCAGCAGGAGCGCCTGCGGTACCGGCCTCGCCAGCACCTTTGGCGCCCAACTGCGACGAACGTGTCGGCGTTTGCACATGCGCCACTTCTATGTCGGGCATTTCCCCGGCCATCGGCACCAAATAGTCCGCCATTGACCCGTTGAGCAAGCGGCCGTTCTCGTCGTACAGGCACTCTTCAAACATCGCGCCGCCTATACCCTGAACGATCGCGCCGCGGATTTGCTCGTCCACCAGCTTAGGGTTGATCACGCGCCCGCAGTCTTCCACCGCCCAGTGCTTGAGCAGCCTCACAAAGCCGGTGTCGGGGTCCACCTCGACATAGGAGGCCTGCACGCCGTTGGTGAAGATGAAGGGGTAGTCGCGCTGCGCATAGTGGCGCGTGACCATGAGTTCGGGCGTGAAGTCCGCCGGAAGCGTGTCGGAGCGGAAGTAGGCGATGCGGCCGAGTTCGGCGAAGTCCAACACAGGCTCCAGCGTTTTGGCGTCCACCACAGCGCCACGGCGAACCAAAAGTTCGGCTGCCTCGCGCTTGAGGATCACGGCGGCCACCTTCAGGATGTTGGCCCTCAAGGCCTGCCCTGCCAGGAGCACCGCTTCGCCGCCCACGCCAGCGCCCCGCGAGGCCCAAGTGCCACCACCATAGGGGGTGACGTCGGTATCGCTCATCACCAAGCGCACCTTCTCGAGGTCGACGCCCACCGCATCAGCGGCAATTTGGCGATAGATGCCATCGTTGCCCTGCCCCTGCTCGCCCACGCTCACGCTCACGCTGACGGCGCCCGATGGGTCAAGGCGAATCACGCAGCCATCTTGGGAGGCGATGCGCGCACCGCCCACACCGTAGAAAGCCGCGCTGGGGTTGGTCAGCTCAATCAGCGCGGCAAAGCCGATGCCGCGGTAGATGCCTTGTTGCCTCAAAGACTCCACTTCCGCCTTGAGCTTGGGGTAGTCCATCAACGCTTCGATCTTTCGCAGGCAGGCCTCGTGCGAGAGCACCTCCAGCTTGATACCGCTGGCGCCGGTAGCCGGGTACGCGTCGTCGGGGATCACGTTTTTCTTGCGGATCTCCAGGGCGTCCATGCCGATGGCACGCGCGGCCAAGTCCACCAGGCCTTCGGTGACCGCACAGGCAATCGGGTGCCCCACCCCGCGGTATTGGCAGGTCGGGGTCTTGTTCTGAAACACGACCTTGAGGTGGGCACGGTAGTTCTGGTGCTTGTAGGGGCCGCCCACCAGGTTCACCACCTGGTTGCCCTCGATGGCACTGGTGCGCGGGAACATGGAGTACGGCCCGATGCCCGTGAGGTCATCCATCTCGAAGCCCACGATCTCGCCGCTGTTCTTCACGCCGATGCGCGCGGTCACGCGGTGGTGCCGTGCGTGGATGTCGCTGGTGAAGCTCTCCAGGCGATCGGCGACAAACTTCACCGGGCGGCGGCACATCATCGACAGCGCCACGGTGGCAAAGTCATCGGGGTAGGCGTGCACCTTGATGCCGAAGGAGCCCCCCACGTCTTTGCAAATCACACGGACGTCAGACTCGGCCAGGCCAAACTGGCGCGCATACAGGTCCTGCATCATGTGCGGGGCCTGAAAGGAGTGGTACACGGTGAGCTTCTGTTCAGCGGGGTGCCAATGGGCGATCTGGCAACGGGGCTCCAGCGTGACGCCGGTGTGGCGTCCAAAGTGGAAGGTGGTGCCCACGACAGCGTCCGCGCCGGCAAACGCGGCATCCACATCGCCAACGTTCAAGCTTCGCGTGAAACACAGGTTGTCGCCCAACTCCGCATGGATGAGGGGGGTGTCGGGGTCCAGAGCCGTTTCCATGTCCACCACGGGCGGCAGTTCCTCGAACTCCACATCGACCAGTTGCAAGGCGTCCTCGGCCTGTTCGCGCGTCTCGGCCACCACCGCCACCACCGGCTCGCCCTGCCAACACACACGGTCCAGCGCCAAGGGGTACTGGGGTGCGCTTTTCATGCCTGCCAAATGCGCCAGCGTGGCCACCCAGGGCTTGCAGTAGGTGCTCAGGTCGTG
>RFPX01000014.1 GCA_009925955.1 Betaproteobacteria bacterium | reverse complement strand
TGACGGTACTGCTCGGCCAGGCCCACCAGGGCTGCGGGCAGACCCCCATCGTCCAAGGCGGCGGGGCGCAGGTCCTGGACCATTCTCCGAGTGGATTCAATGGTTTGCTCCACCAGCGTCAGGGCCGCCTGTGCATGGTCAGTGGTCTGAAGTCCCGGTTCTGCATCCGGCGTGGGTGCCACGGGCTGGCCACGCGCCAGCACCTCAAGCTGGTGTTTCAAGAGGGCCAACTTCTGCTGAAGGTCATCGTGGAGCTCCAAGCCGATGCGCTTTCGCTCGGCCTCTTGCGCCAGGTCGCGTTGCAGGGCAAGGCGGTCCAGCGCCTTGCGCACCCGGTTCACTTCTTCGATGTCGTCCGTGGCCGGTGTCGTCTGCTGCACTTGCGTGAGCCTGCGCATGGCGTCGCTCAGTCGCGTGGCGGTCAAGTGGCTGCCTCTGTAAACCACGACCACACAGGCGCCTAAGGCGACCAACAGGGCAATCGCCTGAGCCGTTGCGCTGTCCAAGGTTGAAAGTGCTGGCGCATGCAGGGTCAAGGTCCAAGGGGCGTGCACCAGTCGCACCTGTTGGACTGGCGTGTCACCGCCAAGGGCCGCGCGCTTGTGGTCGGCCTGTTGATCGATGCCCGCCTGGGCCAGCCGCTGACCCTGTCCGTCAGCCAGGTGTAGCTGCCACCGCTCAGGCAAGCTCAAGGACTGCAGCCGCTTGTTCAGGTAGGCCACTTCGATCGTGCCCATCAAGGTGGCTTCTGTGCCCAGGCCTTGGTTCACAGGAACGGCCAAAGCGACCAGATGGGTTTGCGCGATGGGCCCCCAAAACGCATCCCCGACGACGGGCACCTGGCGGCTGAGCGCGCGTGCAGCAATGGGGTGTGGCGGCAGGTCCGCTGGTGCAGCCTCGCGATCCGGTAGACGGGTGTTGACCAGGACTGGCCCACCCGCGGATTCCAGGAGTACGTGGTGGCCTTGCTGCGCCACGTACTGCAGCATCATGCGCCGTGCCTTGACGAGGTCCCAACGCCCACGATCGTGGCGTGCTTCTTCCTCCAGGAGGCGGGCCAACATGGTCAGGCTGGCCAGCTGAACCTCCAGGTCTTGCTCGACCGCACGGGCGGCGGTTCGCACGACCGCCTCCGCCACCATTTGCCGGCGTGCGTCGTGCGTTTGCACTTGCACCACGATCAGGATCACGCCCAGCACCAACAGGGGCAAGATGCTCAACCAGAACAACCGCTCCACGAAGCGACGAAGCGTCATCCGACTCGCCCTCCTTCGTATTACGCAACCCCAGTGTCACCGATTCGGCCGCGGCGCGGTAGATGACCCCGCATAACCGTTGGCATTGGCAGCCATCATGGCCAGTTCCCCGCGCACCGACCTGACGGGCCAAGCCCATCGGGTTGAGCGAGCGCAACAACGGTGCTCAGGCGGGGCGCGAACGCAGCCCGTAGACCCTGTCGCCCAGGAACAGGTACTCGGCCCGCAAGATGGCCTCGCCTTTCTCACCAGCGAAGGTAAAGCCCAGCACGGCCAGTTCGGCACCGTTGCGGATTTCCGGCACCTGCCATTGATCCATTCGGGTGATGGGCGCCAGCTCCACCATCCACCGCGCGTCTGGACGCTGCGGCAATGTGGCGCGCGCCAGCAGGCTGCGCCCGTCGACGGCGGCCACCTGTGCTGGCACAGCCCGTTGCGCCAGATCGCTGGGCAGGGCCAGGCCCGACCGCTCCAGGATCAGTTCGGCGTGAGGGTTGCGCCACTTGACCTCTGAAGCGCGGCCGTGCAGGTACAGCGGGCGCTCTTGGTCGAAGCTGCTCCATCCGTGGTGGGCCCACGCCAGGGAGCCCAGGGCCGCGCTGGAGAGCACGGCACCCGCAGCGCCAGCGCGCAAGAACAGTCGGCGGTCGAATTCGGGCAGGGAAGGTGGGGTCATGACGGTTCCTTCGACATCAGGGGTTTTTCACTCATAGGCGATCCAACGTCCGGCGGCCACCACGGTCAGCCACAACAGGGTCGACAACACCATTTGAAGGCGCGCCGTGGTGTCCAGCCGTGTGAGGCTGCCTCGGGCGTGGAACCACGCCGCATTGCACAAGGCCAGCGACATCACCGACATCTTCACCGCAAAGGTACGGCTGGCCAAGAGTTCTTGCGCCTGCGTGGCGAACATCAAGAGGCCGCTCAATCCCAGCAGGCCAAAGCCGACCGCCACCAGCACCAGGCTCAGGCGCGCCAAATCCGGCGCGGGCAGGGTGGCTCCCAGCCCGAAGACCCTCAGCTCGATGAGGATCAGGTTGCCCAGCACCAAAGCAAGCCCCACCAAGTGGACCACCTCCAGTGCCGGGTAGGCGTAGGGGTGGGCAGCCAGCGCGGTGAACATGTGCGCTCGCCGGTGTCAGCCGCCGCTGGGGGGGCTGTTTCGCGCCACGGTGGTCTCGGATGCCGAGGCAGCAGGGTACAGACCCCTGCGTCGAGCCAGGACCCGCGTGAGTCCCAAGAGTGCCGAGATGGCGGGCATGGGTTCGTCCAGTGCCAAGCCCATCTCATGCACGGCGGTGACGATGGCATCCAGTTCGATGGGCCGGCCCGCCTCGACATCCTGCAGCATCGAGGTCTTGACCGCGCCGAGCTTGGCCGTGATGGTGTGGCGCTCTTCGGGGCTTTGCTCGATCGGGCATCCCACGCGCGCGCCGATCCTGGAGGCTTCCCGCATGGCCTGCGAGCAGAACGCCAGGAGCAGGGGGTCGGCCAGCACCTGGTCCATGGTGGCGCCCGTGAGCGCGCTCACGGGGTTCATCGTCAGGTTGCCCCACAACTTGTACCAGATGTCGCGGCGGATGTGCTCGCTGTGGGTGGTGTCGAAGCCCGCTTGGGCCAGGATGTCGCACAGCGCCTGCACCCTGGCGCTTCGCCCGCCCCAGGGCTCGCCCAAGATCAGGCCGCGGCCCATGCGGTGCTGCACCAATCCTGGCTCCGGCGTCGAGGCCGAGGCGTGCACCACGCAGCCGATCGTCTGCGCCGCGGGCAGGTGCCGAGCCAACTCACCTTGTGGGTCCACGCTGACCAGGGTGCGGCCCTCAAAGCCGGGTACCCGGTCGCAAAACCACCAGGGCACGCCATTCATCGCCGGCACCAGCAACGTGTTGGCGCCAATCAGGGGCGCCAAGCGGGGCGCCAGTGCCGCCAAGGCCGGCGCTTTGACGGCCAAGATCACCACATCCTGCTGGCCCAGCGCTGCCGCGTCGTCACTGGCCCGCGCCGGCGCCTGCAGCGTGCCGTCTGGCGACAGCAAACGCCAGCCCTGCGATTGCAGGCTGTGCAGCGTGGCCCCGCGGGCCAGTGCGCACACCTGGGCTTGGCCCGCGGCGGCCAACCGTGCCCCCAGGAAGCCGCCGATGGAACCGGCACCGACGATGGCGATCTTCATCAGCCGCAGGTTACCAGGGCCTCCTCAGGGGCGCTTTTCGATGCGCGTCACGACATAGGCGCCATTGACCTTCTCCGCGCTGAACAGGATCTGGTCGCCCTCCTTCAAGCCCTCCAGCAGGGCCGCAGACTTCACTCGGAAGACCATGGTCATCGGTGGCATGTCGAGGTTCGGGATGGGACCGTGGCGCAGCTGAAGGCGACCGTTGACCGCGTCCACGCGCCGAACCTCGGCCTCGGCCAGCGGCGCTTCGGCACTGGGTGCAGGCGAAACCCCGGGCGTGGGGTTGGGTGTGGCTGCCGCGGTTAGCACAAGGGGTGCGGGCGGGGTTTGTGCGCGCGCTTCAGCCGCCACAGTGGCACAGGCCGCACCCAGGCCCATCAGCCAAAGGGTGTGAAGGCCCAAGCGAAACAGGCGGGGTGTGCGCAAGGATGATGCGGTGTGGATGTTCATGGGTGGTGTGGGGGGTAGGTGGTTGTTGGGAAGAAGGGTGGATGAGGGGTGGATGGGTGGTGCACTCAATGGTGCCCATGGCCGCCGCCATGCGGCTTGCGGACCTTGACCTCCACCCCGGCCTTGGGCTGGCCAGCACCCGACGACGGGCCTGCTGGCGCTGCAGGGGGTGGAGCCGACTCGGGCGTGCGTGCGCTGGGTGCGGCGGGCGGGCACCGGCCCGCCGTACTCGCGGGCCACGGTTCCCGGTGGATGGGGATACCAGCCCGGGTCGGAATAGTTGCCGCGCTTGAGCCCCTTGCGAACCTTGATCATGCTGAACATGCCACCCATGCCCACCGCACCAAAAGGGCCCTGGCCGGTCATCATGGCCGCGGTGTTGTCGGGCAGGGGCATTTCCATTTCCGTCATGTCGTGCATGCCGCGCTCGCCCATCACCATGTAGTCGGGGATCAGCCGGGTGATGTCCTTGACCACGTCCCGGTGGTCCACGCCGATCATCGTGGGCACGTTGTGGCCCATGGCGTTCATGGTGTGGTGGCTCTTGTGGCAGTGGAAGGCCCAGTCGCCGGGTTCGTCGGCGATGAACTCCATCTGGCGCATTTGTCCCACCGCCACGTCCACGGTCACTTCGGGCCAACGTGAGCCGCGCGGTGTGGGCCCGCCGTCGGTGCCGGTCACGAAAAACTCGTGGCCGTGGATGTGGATGGGGTGATTGGTCATCGTCAGGTTGCCCACCCGCAGCCGCACCCGATCCCCCAACCCGGCCACCAAGGGGTCAATGCCCGGGTAGATGCGGCTGTTCCAGGCCCACAGGTTGAAGTCCAGCATCGTCATCACCTTGGGCGTGTAGCTGCCCGGGTCGATGTCGTAGGAGCTCAGCAAGAAACAATAGTCCCGATCGACCTCGTCGATCAGCGGGTGCTTGCCCTTGGGGTGGGTCACCCAAAAGCCCATCATGCCCATGGCCATCTGCACCATTTCGTCGGCGTGTGGGTGGTACATGAAGGTCCCAGGCCGCCGTGCAACGAATTCGTACACGTAGGTCTTGCCCGGTGGGATGGGCGGCTGGTTCAGGCCGGTCACGCCATCCATGCCATTGGGCAGGCGCTGGCCATGCCAATGCACGCTGGTGACCTCGGGCAGGCGGTTGGTGACGAAGATGCGCACGCGGTCACCCTCGACCACTTCGATGGTGGGCCCCGGGCTTTGGCCGTTGTAGCCCCACAGGTGGGCCTTGAAGCCCGGGCACATTTCGCGCACCACCGGCTCGGCCACCAGGTGGAACTCCTTGATGCCCTGGTTCATGCGCCAGGGCAGGGTCCAGCCGTTGAGGGTGACCACCGGGTTGTAGGGCCGCCCGTTGGGCGGCAGCAGCGGCGGCATGGTGTCGGGTTTGGTTTGTTGAACCGCTTCGGGCAGGGCGGCCAGGGCCACGGTGCTCACGGCCGAGGCCGAAGCTGCCGCGGCGATGCCGGCGGATTGAAAGAACTGGCGTCGAGAAACCATGGTTTGGTCTTCCGTGTGGGTTGTCGTCAGAGGGTCTGGTGGGGTCGTATGGCGTTGCTGTTCAGGGCGGCCGGCTTCAATGGCCCGCGTGGGGCGCCGCCGCCGCAGGCGCGGCCGGTGTGCGGGCCCCTGCTGTGGGGCCTGCGCTTTGGCCCAGTGCCACCGGCCCCAGCAGGGCCATCTCCAGATCGGCATCGGCCACCCAGAAGTCGCGCAGCGCGTCCAGGTATTGCGACACGCCCATGATCTGTGCGCGGGCATCGGCCAAGAGTTCAAACACGCCGATGAGCATGCCGTTGTAGCGCAGCAGGTTTTCTTCTGAGATGCGTTTCTTCAGCGGTACCACTTCGTCGCGTTGATGCCGCGCGATGTCATGGGTGGCGCGCCAATGGCCATAGGCCTCGCGCACCTCGGAGCGCGCGTTGACCGCGGTTTGGGTGGTGCGGCTGAGCGCCTGGCGGTAAACCGCTTCGGCGCGCGCCACCCGTGCCGTGCCCCAATCGAACAGGGGCAGCTCCAGGCTCACCTCCCAGCCGCCGTGGCCGTGCCCTTCGTTGCTGCTGTTGAGGTGGCCACCCACTTCCAACACATTGATGAAGCGCGTGGTCTTGGTCAGGCCCAGTTGGCGTGCGGTCTGTTCGGCCTGCAGCTTGCTCGCCTGCACATCCAAGCGCCGCTCCATGGCCTCGCGCTCGATCAAGGGCCGCTGCGGCAGCGTTGCGGGCAGGTCGGGCAGGCGATCGGGCAGGCTCAGGACGGGCAGGTCTTCATCCCAAAGGCCCAGGAGGCGCACCAAGCGTTCCCGCGTGGCCATCTCCTCGCGCAGCGCACGGGCATAGCCTTGCACCGCATCGGCCTGAAAGCTTTGCTCGCGCGCCTGCTGCAACTTGTTGAAGTTGCCCACGCGGGCCATGCGCCGCGCCAGTTCTGCGCTGGCCTCGGCTGCCTTGAGCACATCGGCCATGTAGCGGCTGCGCTCGCGCGCGGCCACGGCGTCCACCTGCGCACGCCGCACCTGCGTGATCAGGGCCATCACCTGCAGGGTGCGGTTGCGCTCCGCTTGGTTCAGGCGGCGCTGTTCGATTTCGCGCACCAAGGGCAGCACCAGGATGCGCGCCAGGCTGATGTGCAGGCCGCGCTCAATCTCGCGCTTGTCGCCTTCGCTGCTGCGGCCGTAGCTGAAGCCTGGGTTGGGTAATCGGCTGGCCTGCATCACCTCGGCTTGGGTGATGCCCAGCTCGGCCAGTTGCGCCTGCAAGCCGGCGTTGTTCAGCAGGGCCACTTCCACGGCCGCCGCGGCCGACAAGGGTTGCAGCAGCAGCTGTTGAACACGCGCGCGGGCTTGGGCCACCTCCTGTTCAGAGCGGTGCCAGCGCGCGGAGGCCGGGGGCAGGGCCTGCCGATCGGTGGTGGGTGATGAGGTGGTGGCGGGCGCGCCTGGGGCTTGGGATGACGGTGGTGATGAAGCGGGTGACCCGTGCGCTTCCTTCAAATAGGAGCGCCATCCACCCACCTCGTCCACCACCCGGTTGGCCTCGGGCCAGGACCCCACGGGCTCAGGCGTGGCGTTGGGTTCCCTGCGCAGGGCCGAGCGGTGAAGCTCGGCCGACAGCGGCGCGTGCGCGGCCGGGGAAGCTGCAGCAGGGGTGGCAGGGGTGGCAGATGGAGGCTGAGCGGCTTGGGCGCGGGCTGGGCCCTGGGCCAGCGCAGCAGCGGTGACAAAGCTCAAGGAAAAGGCCAGGTGCAGGCGCCTGTTGGGCATGGCGGCTCCCTCATGTGCGGTTGCTTCGCGGGAATGCGTGGGGTACTGGGCCCTGCCCTCCATGCGCACCGTGCGCATACGGGTCTGTGGCCCAGCCTCAGGAAGGGGTGCGGCGCCGAAAGGCGCGCGCCGCACCGGCGGCGCTCAAGCTTTGGGGGGCTTGTCCAGCGCGAAGGCCACGGCTTGGGGCCGGGCAGATGGGGCGGTGCCGCCCCAGTCGGTGGGTGAGGCGTGCACCCCCAACACCACGCTTGCCGAAGGCGGCGCGGCACTGACACAGCAGTGGCAACGGTCGCCACAGGGGCTGTGCGTGCCACCTGCCGAATCGGCTGCGTCGTTCGGCTCAGCGCAGCAGGCGCCCATCATGCCGTGGGCGTGGTGATCGCCCTCGTGATGGTCATGGGCTTGATGGCCGTGATGGACCTGTGCGGGCAGGGCCATGGAGCCCGCCATGGAAACGGCCATCGTCACGGCTGCCCAGCCCTGAAGAGGCAGGCACACCATGAGCAGCAGCAGCAACCGTTGGCGCAGGCGGTTCATCACGTTGGGAAGGCTATCACCACTGGCCGCCCGGCGCCACTCACAGGGTCAAGCCGTAGTCCACCGTCAGCGGCGCGTGGTCGCTGAACCGCTGGGCCTTGTACACGCTGGCGGCGCGCGCAGTGGCCGCCACGCCTGGCGTGGCCAGGTGGTAGTCGATGCGCCAGCCCACGTTCTTGGCATAGGCCTGCCCGCGGTTGCTCCACCAGGTGTAGGCCTCTTCGCCCACCTCGGGGTGCAGGCTGCGGTACACGTCCACCAAGCCGCCGCCGCCCCGGCCCTGTTCCAGCAGCGTGGTCATCCACTGCCGCTCTTCGGGCAGAAAGCCGCTGTTCTTCAGGTTGCCCTTCCAGTTCTTCAGGTCGATCTCGCGGTGCGCGATGTTCACGTCGCCCACCAAGATGAACTCGCGGGTCTTGCGCAACTTCTTCAGGTGCTCGCCCATCACCTCCAGGAAGCGGAACTTGGCCGCTTGACGGTCTTCGCCGGAGGAGCCGGAAGGAAAGTACACGCTCAGCACGCTGAACTTGCGCCCGGGCTTGTCCCAGCGGTACTCCACATAGCGGCCTTCGTCGTCGAACTCGCCGCCGTCAAAGCCGATGATCACATCCGAGGGCTGCACCCGCGCGTACAGGCCCACGCCGGAGTAGCCCTTCTTTTGTGCATGGTGGAAATGCGCGCGCATGCCGGCCACGTGATCGAACACGCCCGACACATCCTCGTGCTGGGCCTTGATCTCCTGCACGCCCATACAATCGATCGAAGCCTGTTCGGCCCATTCGCGAAAGCCCTTGGTGGCCGCCGATCGAATGCCGTTGAGGTTGAGTGAAACGAGTCTGAACATGGTCGGGGAGGGCCGCAGGTGAGCGACGCGCTGGCACAGGAATTCGTGGCCTTCTCGGTGAAATCCGGGGTGCTGCGCTTCGGGGAATTCAAGACCAAGGCGGGGCGTCTGTCGCCCTATTTCTTCAACGCCGGCTTGTTCGATGACGGCGCCAAACTGGGGCGCCTCGCGGAATTCTATGCACGGCGCCTGGTGGCCTCGGGCCTGCCCTTTGACATGCTGTTTGGCCCGGCCTACAAGGGCATCACCCTGGCCGCGGCCGTGTCGATTGAATTGGCCCGGCTTGGGCACAACAAACCCTTCGCCTACAACCGCAAGGAAGCCAAAGACCATGGCGAAGGCGGCACCCTGGTGGGCGCGCCGGTCAAGGGACGTGTGCTGATCATCGACGACGTCATCAGCGCCGGCACCTCGGTGCGCGAATCCATTGCGATGATCCAAGCGGTGGGTGCCACGCCCTGTGGCGTGACGATTGCCCTGGACCGCCAGGAAAAGGCCACCGACAGCAGCGGTGCCGAGCAAAGCTGGAGTGCGGTGCAGTATGTGCAGCAGCAAATCGGCATGCCGGTGTGCGCCATTGCCACGCTGGCCGACTTGCTGGACTACCTGGCCCGCACGCAGGAAACCACGCTGCAGGCGCATCTGCCCGCGGTGCGGGCCTACCGCGCCCGCTACGGGGTTTGAGGGGCCCTGGCGGGCGCTGCCGCCACCGCGACCACCGCGCGAATCAGCCATGACGATCCACATCACCGAGCAGACGGTGAACACGCCCGACGGGCGCTTGTTTGTGAGGGTGTGGTCACCACCCGCCTCAGCCCTGGGCCACCGCGCATCGCCGCCGTGCCCGTTCGTGCTGCTGCACGACTCCTTGGGCAGCGTCGACCTGTGGCGCGACTTTCCCGAAGCCTTGGCGCAGGCCACCGGCAAGCCCGTGGTGGCCTACGACCGCTTGGGTTATGGCCAAAGTGACCCCGCCCAAGGCCTGCCGCCGGCCGACTTCGTGGCCCAAGAGGGTCAAGTCGGCCTCAAGCCGGTGCTGGACCAGCTTCAACTGCAGCGAGCCATCCTGCTGGGCCACAGCGTGGGCGGCG
The DNA here is from genome assembly GCA_009925955.1 of Betaproteobacteria bacterium. Lineage (GTDB taxonomy): Bacteria > Pseudomonadota > Gammaproteobacteria > Burkholderiales > Burkholderiaceae_C > RFTU01. Next base: position 5,610 of record RFPX01000014.1, on the reverse strand, counting down.
GCATGGCGGTCAATGCCGCGGTGCAGATGCCCGAGCGCATCGCCGGCGTGGTGACCGTGGCCGCGCAGGCCTTTCCTGAAGACCGCACGCTGCAAGCCATCGCGCAGGCCAAGCTGCAGTTTCAAGACGAAGCGCAACTGGCCCGCTTGCGCAGGTACCACGGCGACAAGGCGCGCTGGGTGGTGGATGCGTGGACCGAATCCTGGCTCAGCCCCGCCTTCGCCAGCTGGCACGTGCGCGATGTGCTGCCGCAGCTGAAGTGCCCGCTCTTGGCCCTGCACGGCGAGCACGACGAATACGGCACCTCCGTGCACCCGCAGGTTTACAGCGAACGCGCGGGCGGACCCTCGCGCATGATGCTGATTCCCGGGGCCTACCACCTGCCGCACCGCGAACAGCCCCAGGCCGTGGCGCAATGGGTGCAGGACTTTGTGCAGGAACACGGGCTGTGAGCGCATCAGCGCCCATCAGCGCCCATCAGCCCGGTGGTGGCTAGCGTTCTCTGCCGAGTGTTCAGCCCAGCTTCTGCTTGAGCAACTCGCCGGCTTGTGCCGGATTGGCCTTGCCCTTGCTGGCCTTCATCACCTGACCCACCAAGGCGTTAAAGGCCTTGTCTTTGCCGCTGCGGTACTCGGCCACTGACTTTTCATTGGCGGCGATCACCTCGTCAACGATGGCCTCCAAGGCCCCGCTGTCGTTCATCTGCTTGAGGCCCTTGGCCTCGATGAGCGCGTCCACGGCCGCCAAGGCGTGTGCCATTTCGGCTTCTAGACCCGTGCGGGCCGAGCCGGCAGACCACAGTTCTTCAAACACCTGACGAGCCGAGTTGTTGGAAACCGTGCCGTCTTGCACGCGGCGGATGAGCGCGCCCAACAGCACCGGCCCCACCGGTGAGGCGTCGATCTCGATGCCCGCGGCGTTGAGCCGCTTGCTGATCTCGCCCATGACCCAGTTGGCCGCCAGCTTGGCCTGGCCGCAGGCCTGGCGGGCCGCTTCGTAGTAGCGCGCGGTGGCCAGGCTTTGCGTCATCATTTGCGCGTCGTACTCGGGCAGGCCATCGTCACGCACGAAGCGCGCGGCCATGGCAGCGGGCAGCTCCGGCATCTCGCTGCGCACCCGCTCCACCCAGGCCGGTGCAATCACCAGGGGCGGCAGGTCCGGGTCAGGGAAGTAGCGGTAGTCGTGCGCGTCTTCCTTGGTGCGCATCGCACGCGTTTCGCCGGTGTCGGGGTTGAACAGCACCGTGGCCTGTTGAATCTCAAAGCCGTCTTCGATCTGATCGATTTGCCAATTGACTTCGTAGTCGATGGCCTGCTGCAGAAAGCGAAAGCTGTTGAGGTTCTTGATCTCGCGCCGGGTGCCAAAGGGCTCACCCGGGCGCCGAACGCTCACGTTCGCGTCGCATCGGAACGAGCCTTCTTGCATGTTGCCGTCGCAGATGCCCAGCCACACCACCAGGCCGTGCAGCGCCCGCGCATAGGCCACGGCCTCAGCGCTGGAGCGCATCTCGGGCTCGCTGACGATCTCCAGCAGCGGTGTGCCGGCGCGGTTGAGGTCGATGCCCGAGGACTTCTCGCCATGCGGCCCGGCGAAGTCGTCGTGCAGGCTTTTGCCGGCGTCTTCTTCGAGGTGGGCGCGGGTGAGTTGGATGCGCTTGGACACGCCGTCCACCAGGATGTCCACATGACCGCCTTGCACCACCGGAATCTCGTACTGGCTGATCTGGTAGCCCTTGGGCAGGTCGGGATAGAAGTAGTTCTTGCGCGCGAAGATGGACACCGGTGCCACGGTGGCGCCAATGGCCAAGCCGAAGCGAATGGCGCGCTCCACCGCTGCACGGTTCATCACCGGCAGCGTGCCGGGCAGCGCCAGGTCGACCGCGCAGGCCTGCGTGTTGGGTGCGGCGCCGAACGCGGTAGAGGCGCCGCTGAAGATCTTGCTCACGGTGCTGAGCTGGGCATGGGTCTCCAGGCCGATCACGACCTCCCAGCCGCGCACCAGCAGTGGTTTGGCCGCGCTCATTGCAGGCCCTCCGGTGTTTGGGCATGGAAATCGGTGGCCTGCTGCAGCGCATGGGCGGTGTGCAGCAGGGTGCCCTCGGCGAAGTAGTTGCCGATCAGCTGCAGGCCCACGGGCATGCCGCTTTCACCGAAACCCGCGGGCACGCTCATACCCGGCAAGCCGGCCAGCGAGGCGGGCAGGGTGAAGATGTCGGCCAGGTAGGCCTGCACCGGATCATCCGAGCCTTGGCCCAGCTTCCATGCGACGGTGGGCGCTACCGGCCCAGCAATCACATCGCATTGACTGAAGCACCGCTGGAAATCGTCGGCAATCATGCGGCGCAGCTTCTGCGCTTGCAGGTAGTAGGCGTCGTAGTAACCGTGGCTGAGCACATACGCGCCGATCATGATGCGGCGCTGCACCTCGGCACCAAACCCTTCGGCACGGGTCTTCTTGTACATGTCCAAGAGGTCGCCGTACTGCTGTGCGCGGTGACCGAACTTCACGCCGTCGAATCGGCTGAGGTTGGAGCTGGCCTCGGCCGGCGCGATGATGTAGTACACGGGAATCGAAAGCTCGGTGCGCGGCAGGCTCACCTCCACCAGGGTGGCGCCCAGCCGTTCCAGTTCTGCCAAGGCCGAGCGCACCGCGCCGTTCACATCGGCGGCCAGGGCGGCTGGAAAGAATTCGCGCGGCAGGCCGATGCGCAAGCCCTTGAGCGGCTGCGCAGCGGTGGCGCCTTCACGCGGGGCGAGCATCTGCGCGTGGTAGTCCACCGCGGGGCGCTGCGCGCTGGTGCTGTCGCGTTCATCAAAGCCCGCCATGGCGCTGAGCATGAGCGCGCAGTCTTCAGCGCTGCGCGCCATCGGCCCGGCCTGGTCCAAAGACGAGGCGAAGGCGATCATGCCGTAGCGCGAGCACACCCCGTAGGTGGGCTTGATGCCGGTGATGCCGGTGAAGCTGGCGGGTTGCCGAATCGAGCCACCGGTGTCGGTGCCGGTGCAGCCGGCCACCAGGCCCGCGGCCACGGCCACGGCCGACCCGCCCGAAGAGCCGCCGGGCACGCGGCTCACGTCCCACGGGTTGTGGGCGGGGAAGTAGGCGGAGTTTTCATTGGCCGAGCCCATGGCGAATTCGTCGCAGTTGAGCTTGCCCAGGCTGACCGTGCCTGCTGCCTTCAGCCGGGCCACCACCGTGGCATCGAAGGGGCTGCGGTATCCCTGCAGCATCTTGGAGCCGGCCGTGGTGGGTGCGTCCTCGGTCACGAAGATGTCTTTGTGGGCGATGGGCACGCCCAGCAGCGGCGAAGCGGCTGCGGCGCCACCCGCTGCGCGCTGCGCATCGGCCGCGCGCGCCTGGGCCAGCGCGGCGTCGGCATCCAAGTGCAAAAAGGCACCCAAGGCGGCGTGCGCCTGCGCACGCCGAACAAACTCGGTGGTGAGCTCCACGCTGGAAGCCTGGCCCGCTTGAAGCAGCCGCGCGGCCTGTGCCGCGCCGATGAAGGGCCCGCTCATTCGATCACCTTGGGCACCAGGAACAAGCCCTCGTGCACCGCCGGGGCGCTGAGTTGGTTGCGCTGGCGGTCGACGGCTTCGGTAACGGCGTCTTCACGCAGGCGCAGCTCCACGGCCTGCACCGCCGACAGCGGCGTGTACAGGGGCTCCACGCCGCGGGTGTCCACGGCGCTCATTTGTTCGACGATGCTGAAGAAGCCGTTGAGCTGCTGCAGCATGGCCGCTTGTTGCGGCTCTTGCAGTTCCAGCCGGGCCAAATGGGCGATGCGGCCGACGTCTTCGGGGGTCAAGGGCATGGCGGTCGGTAACCTCGGGAAACCCCTTAATTTCAGGGCGATCGGTTATTATCGCGTGTTAGCTTTTTCAGCATCATGTTCGAATCATTCCGCCGCCATTTCTCGACCGACCTGGCCATCGACCTGGGGACGGCCAACACGCTCATTTACGTCCGCGGCAAGGGCATCGTGCTCGACGAGCCTTCCGTGGTGTCCATCCGCCAAGAAGGCGGGCCCAATGGCAAGAAGAGCATCCAGGCCGTGGGCCACGACGCCAAGGCCATGTTGGGCAAGGTCCCGGGCAACATCGAAGCCATCCGCCCGATGAAGGACGGCGTGATTGCCGACTTCACCATCACCGAGCAGATGCTCAAGCAGTTCATCAAGATGGTGCACCCGCGCTCGGTGTTCCGGCCCAGCCCGCGCATCATCATCTGCGTGCCCTGCGGCTCCACCCAGGTGGAACGCCGCGCCATCCGCGAATCGGCGCTGGGTGCGGGCGCTTCCGAGGTTTACCTGATTGAAGAGCCCATGGCCGCGGCCATTGGTGCGGGCCTGCCCGTCTCCGACGCCTCGGGTTCGATGGTGATCGACATCGGCGGCGGCACCACCGAGGTGGGCGTCATCTCGCTGGGCGGCATGGTCTACAAGGGCAGCGTGCGCGTGGGCGGCGACAAGTTCGACGAGGCCATCATCAACTACATCCGCCGCAACTACGGCATGTTGATCGGCGAGCCCACGGCCGAGCTCATCAAGAAGACCATCGGCAGCGCCTTCCCGGGCAGCGAAGTCAAGGAAATGGAAGTCAAGGGCCGCAACCTCTCTGAAGGTGTGCCCCGCTCCTTCACCGTGAGCTCCAACGAGGTGCTCGAAGCCCTGACGGACCCGCTTAACCAGATCGTCTCGGCCGTGAAGAACGCGTTGGAGCAAACGCCGCCGGAGCTGGGTGCTGACATCGCCGAGCGCGGCATGATGCTCACCGGTGGCGGCGCGCTGCTGCGCGACTTGGACCGTTTGTTGAGCGAGGAAACCGGCCTGCCCGTTTTGGTGGCCGAGGACCCGCTGACCTGCGTGGTCAAGGGCTGCGGCCTGGCGCTGGAGCGCATGGACCGCTTGGGCGGCATCTTCACCTCCGAGTAACAACCCCCATGCCTGCCGGCGTTACAGCCGGCGGGCGCGCAAGGCTGGCATCGTGGCCCCACCGGGAACCATCGACCGCACCCCACCGCCGTTCTTCCGGCAAGGTGCCAGCGCGCGCAGCCAACTGGCCTTGTGCGCCGCTCTGGCGGTGTTTCTGATGGTGGCCGACCACCGGCTTCAGGTCACCCAGCCCTTGCGTGCCACGCTGGCCACGGTGCTGCTGCCGCTGCAGCATGCCGCCCTGTGGCCCTCGCGCGTGTTCGATGCGCTGGGAGACTACGGCGCCGGCCTGGACGATGCTGTCGCACAGAACGCGTCGCTGCGCCGCCAACTGGCCGCCCAAAGCGAAGCCATCACCCGAGCCGCACGCCTGGAGGCCGAGAACGCCGAGTTGCGTTCCCTGTCGGGTTTGCGGCCGGCCTTGCCACCAGCCACGGTGCAGGCCGAGGTGCTGTTCGAAGCGGCCGACCGCTACTCGCGCAAGGTGACGATAGACCGGGGGTCTCTGGCGGGCATCACCTTGGCATCCCCCGTGATTCACGAGGGTGGGTTGCTGGGGCAAGTGACCCGGGTGTATCCGCTGTCGGCTGAAGTGACGCTGCTGCAAGACCAGCAGATTTCCGTGCCGGTCCTCAACCAGCGCACCCGACAGCGCGGGGTGGCCTTCGGTGACGGTGCCG
>RFPX01000130.1 GCA_009925955.1 Betaproteobacteria bacterium | reverse complement strand
CTGCGCCAGCGCGCAGGCGCAGGGTGCTCCATCCAACGACCCGGTGGCGGTGCTGGCCGCACTGCGTGCCTGGAAGAACCGCCTGTGAAACACCACTCCCTGATGGGCTGGGCCCTCGTCTGCGCTGTCCTGGCCCTGTTGGGCGGTTGCGCCTCGGTTCAAGGGCCTCTAGGCAATGCCACCGCGCGGGAGGACATGGGCTCTGGTTCAACGGTTGCGACGGCCCAGGCCAGCCCGCCTGCCACAGCCACTGGTACGGCCGCCACGGACAACGCCGCGGGCCTGCCTCAACCGCTGGCTGCAGCGAAGGCGGGTTCGCCAGAGCCCAGCGTTGCCGGACGCGTGGGTCTGGACAGCTTGAACCCCGACCAGGCCATCCGTTTCGATGCACCAGAAGCCAAACGCGACCTGTGGCAACGCATACGCGCCGGCTACAGCCTGTCTGATCTTCAGAACACCCAGCTGGTGCGCAGTACGGAGCAGTGGTACGCAGCCCGACCCGACTATGTGCAGCGCATGACCGCCCGCGGCGCGCGGTACCTCTTTCACATCGTCGAGGAAGTCGAACGCCGTCGATTGCCCACGGAGTTGGCCCTGCTGCCCTTCATCGAAAGCGCGTTCAATCCACAGGCCCTCAGCACCGCCAAAGCGTCAGGCATGTGGCAGTTCATGCCCGCCACGGGGCGCGACTTTTCGCTCAAGCAAAACGCCTTTCGGGACGATCGCCGCAGCGTTCTGGCCTCCACAAGAGCAGCCCTCGACTACCTGACGCGCCTGCACGCCCAGTTCGGCGACTGGCACCTGGCCCTGGCTGCCTACAACTGGGGCGAGGGCAATGTGCAGAGGGCCATCCAACGCAACCAGCGCGCCGGCTTGCCCACGGGCTATGAAGACCTGCGCATGCCCGACGAAACCCGGCGCTATGTGCCCAAGCTTCTGGCGGTCAAGAACATCATCACCCAGCCAGAGGCTTTCGGCCTGTCGCTGCCCCCTCTGGAGAACCACCCCTACTTCCTCACCGTTCCCATCGAGCGAGACATCGACGTGGCCATGGCCGCGCGCCTGGCCGGTATGGACGAAGCCGACTTCGCCGCGCTCAACCCCCAGCACAATCGTCCGGTGATCATGGCGGCGGGGACGCCGCACATCCTGCTGCCCTACGACAACGCCGAACGCTTTCTCACAGAATTGGACCGACACAAAGGGGCCTTGGCCTCGTGGACCGCCTGGGTGGCGCCGCGCACCCTGCGCACCGCCGAGGCAGCCAAGCTCACGGGCATGGATGAGTCGCGCCTGCGGGAGATCAACCGCATTCCACGGGGCATGATGATCCGACAAGGCTCGGCGCTGCTGGTGCCTCGCCATGGTCGCCATGACCAGGATGTGAGCGAACGCCTGGCCGACAGCGGTACCCTCAACCTGCAGCGCGAAGGCGCGGGCAAGGCCAAGCCCAAGGCAGGCGCCACCCAGAACAAGCCGACGGCCAAACCCAAATCGGCAGCGGCCAAAAGTGGTGCACCCGCAGCGTCAAACGCAGGCCCAGGCCAGGTGAACCGCGCCCGCGTGGCCGCAGGGTCCGAGGGGACGGTTCGCCGCTGACACCCCTTGGCCCGCGGCGCGGCACCGATCAGCGCCGGTGAGCCAAGGCGTGTGCAATCGTGGACAGGTCCACGAACTCCAACTCACTGCCCACCGGCACGCCCCGAGCCAATCGGCTGACCTTCAGCGGCAGGCCCTCCAGTGCGGCCGATAGCGCGTGGGCGGTGGCCTCGCCCTCGGCGGTAAAGCTCAGGGCCAGAATCACTTCACGCAAATCGGGTTCACGGGCACGCTCGAGCAGCGATGCGAAGGCGATGTCCTGCGGACCCGTGCCGCCCAAAGGGCTCAGCCGCCCCATCAACACAAAGTAGCGCCCCCCATACCCGCCGGTGCGTTCCAAGGCGGCCTGATCGGCGGGGGTCTCCACCACGCAGAGCTGGCTGGCGTCGCGCTGTGGGTCCTGGCACAGCGCACACACGGGGCTTTGGCTGAAGGTGTGGCAGCGGCTGCAGTGGCCCACCTCGTCGGCCGCAGCAGCCAAGGCCAGCGAGAGTCGCTGTGCGCCGCCACGGTCATGCTGCAGGAGGTGAAAGGCCATGCGTTGCGCTGAACGCTGCCCAACGCCCGGCAGGCAGCGCAGGGCATCGATCAAGGCGTCGAGCTGCGGGGAATTCGACACCGTCAGAACGGCAGCTTCATGCCGGGGGGCAGGGGCAAACCGGCGGTGAGCTTGCTCATCTTTTCCTGTGAGAGCTGCTCGGCCCGCCGTACCGCGTCGTTGAAGGCGGCCGCCACGAGGTCTTCGAGCATGTCTTTGTCGTCTGCCAGCAGGCTCGGGTCGATGCTCACGCGCTTGACGTCGTGCTTGCAGGTCATCAGCACCTTGACCAGCCCAGCGCCGGACTGCCCTTCTACCTCCAACAGCGCCAGCTCATCCTGTGCGCGCTTGAGGTTGTCCTGCATCGCCTGGGCTTGCTTCATCAGCCCTGCGAGTTGACCCTTCATCATGGTGTATGGCTCCGAATGTGTGGTGTGGTGGGTGGTTGTTGGGTGGCCCTTCAGCCCGTGGGCTCCACGGGACGCACAGACCCGGGAACCAGCTGGGCGCCGGGGAACTGGGCCAAGAGGTCTTGAACCAAGGGATCCTGACGGATCATCGCTTCGGCCTGGGCTTGTCGGCGATCGCGCCGGCGCGTTTCCCGCAGGGCCAGACTGTCCCCGACGTCCCCCAGGCTGACCTGCAGCACCCAGGTCTGTCCGGTGTGGCGGTTCAGGGCCTCGGCCAACTTGGCGGCCAGGGCCTCCGACGCAAGTGACTCGCTGCGCACCTTCAACAGCAGCCGCTGGGCCGCATCATCAATGGACACGCATTGGGCCTGCAGGCCCAGCTCACGCACTAGGGCGCTGACCGACTGCGCCTGCACCAAGGCGGCGATCCACGTGCACCAGCGCTCCATGGCGGCACCGTCCGATGCGTCGTGCGCAGGCTCAAGCACCGAACGCACCGGGGGCACCGGGGGCACCGGCACCGCAGGGCGCACCTCGGTTCGAGCCGGACGTTGCGTACCGCCCACCAGGGCCTGGGGAGCGGGGCGTGCAGGTGCAGCCTCACTGGGGCCCTTCACGAATGAGAAGTAGCGCCAGGCCACCATCAACAGGGCCGCGTGCTCATCGGGCGCCAGGCCCAACTCCGTACGCGCGGCCAAGAGCATGGCGTACAGCAACTGAACTTCTTGCGGATCCCAACGGCTGGCCAACTCCCTCCAGGGTTCGTCATCCGGGTTGACCAGGCTGCCGGGCAGCATCTGCTCCAAGGCAATGGACTGCAGGGCCTGGGCCATGGCGTCCACGGCCGCCACGGCCGACTGCCCACTGTCTCGCAGGCTTTGCAGCGACTGCATGACCGCAGCCGCATCCCGCGCGGCCAAGGCCTGCAACCAGCCCACGGCATGGTCGTCATCCACCAAGCCGATCATGGCGCGCACACCGGCGGCCTCCAAACGGCCTTGCCCGTAGGCCAAGGCCTGGTCGGTCAGCGACAGGGCGTCGCGCATCGAGCCCCGCGCCGCTCGGCCCAGCACCGACAGCGCCGTCACGGCGATCAGCAGCGCCTTGCCCAGGCGATCGGCCAGCAGCCGCCCCACCACGTCAAAGCCGCCGCCCGGCGGCTGCGGCACCACCACCCGCAGCGGCTTGCTCGGGAAGGCCTGGGCCCAGGACGAAGCGGCCGACAGCCCACCCAGGAGACCCAAGGCCAGGGTCTTGTTGAAAGTGCGCTTGTTCATCATGAGAGTCTCCTGAAAGTGTGAGGAGCGCTTGCGTGAAACGACGGGAGTTTCACCGCAGCCGCTGTTAACGCTCGAGCGCGGCGCCGGCCAGCCAACGTGCACCGCGAGCGTAGAGTTGCCCGACCCCATCGCCCTTGAGCATAGGCATGTCTATTTTGACCTTGTAGCCAATTCGCGTCTGAATGTAAGCCAGGTGCCTATACCCCTCGGGGAATGCGGACAAGGCCTTCTGATCGAGTTGCAGCACCGCGCTGGGATCGACCGGATCAATCCGGTCCTTCTCATAGATCGGCTGACGATGGAGCAATTTCCAGCGCCCCTCATGCCGTGTGACGAAATCGTAGAAACGCCCGGTGCACACCACATCGCACAAGACCGGGCCGCCGACCCCCTCGAC
>RFPX01000129.1 GCA_009925955.1 Betaproteobacteria bacterium | reverse complement strand
TCTGGAATCCGCTGCGGTGCCCGGCATGGCCGACGCGCTGGCTGCCCTGAATGCATCCCTGGCCCAAGTCCGGCACAACGAGCCCGCGCGCTATGCCGCACTCATGCAATCGATCGACGATGACTTGCAGCGCTTGTCGCGCTCGGGGCGGCCCACACCTGAACTGTTGAACCGCATCCGCACCAACCTGCAAGGCCTGGACGACTGCAGCCGCGCATGGCGCGGCAAAGATGCCCGGCTGGATGCAGACATGATGAACTACTTGAGGGCCGCCAATGGCCAGCGCCATGAGAGCCAGGCCTCTGAGCAAGACCGTGCCTATCGCACCACCATCGCCGGTCTGGGCAACTACTCACGGCGAGAGACCGCCAGTTGGGCCGCTGCCGTCCGGGGCCAAAGGCCCTTGCCAGCCGACTGGACCGAAGAACGCAGCCGCAACGCCGAAGAGAACGTTCGCAACGCACAGCGCATGGGCATTGCGGATGTGGCGAGCATGCCCGTTTGGGTCGACTCCATAGAAGCGCAAAACCACGCGCGCTACATCCGCGAGGTCAATGATTACCTGCAGCGTTGGTCCTGATGCACGGCTCAACTGGCACTCGGTTCAGAGATGTGCTTTCTACTTTCTGGCCATGAACCAGGCCACCAGCGCATTCGCATGGCCATGGCCCATTTCATGTGTAGCCTTGAGATGAGAGACAAGCTCCATGTGCTTTAGTGGGCCCGCTCCGGCCAGGATCTTCATCCAGTGCTCGATGGGCTTACCGTACTTCTTCTCGATGGAGGGGAAGTAGGACGCTGGGCCCTTAACCTTGTCTTCGTTCGTCATCGCAAAGTCCTTCAGAGCTGAAAAGCAATGTCTTCCATGGTGCTGATCCAGCGGGGGTTGGCAGTCCGCAATGACCTGCCTGTTTGGTACGGCGATTGAATGCGGGCTTGGGCTGACACATTGACACAGCCTCGCCGACTACCACTTCGCACTTTGCGCCTGTAGCACCCCAGCGACTCTCGGATGACGCTCCAAGCCAAGGAGTGCCTCGAAGAACGCCGGTCGGAACTCGCGCAGGTGCGCGCGGCTTCCAGACCATTGCGATACGACAACGGCCAGGAAGGCCAGAGCTCCCGGCCGCTCGACGGACAAGACCGACTGGCCCGCGAAGGTGTCGGCAAAGATCTCCCAACTGCGATGCAATTGGCCACGTGCACCTTTGCGAACTTGATCTCGCGCCTGGCTTGATGAAGACGTCGTCCATCGAGCAGGGTAGTCGGACACCGAGACGGCGGCATAGCAGTTGGCCGCTATGAATACAAGGCCTCGAATAGCGAGAGCGCGTTCGCCATCCGCTTTTGGCAGCAGCCCAGCTTGTGGATACTGCAACCCGAGTGAGATGAGAATGGCAGCACTCTCAGTCAGAACGGTGCCATCGAGAAGGATGAGCGTTGGAATCTGACCCAGTGGATTCGCCCTGAACAGGCGCATCCGCGAGGACTTCGGTTCCCAGGATGAAGCTCGAACGAGCTCGTACTCCACGCCCGCAGCTCGAAGTGCCATCTCAACGGCGGCGGAACCGGAGCCAGGCGAACCGAAGAGCGTGAGTGGCACCTGTGCTACCTGACTTGTTTTCGGAAAGCGATGTGGGCCTGTAACGCCCTATCGGGGTCAATCGTGCGCCCAAGACTTTTGGATACCGCATTCTGCTCTTTCCACAGGAACGATCCAACCCCCGAACGCAAGCACAGTGGAAGGGGGTTCCTCCCTGCCCTGATCACCCCCGTCTTCTGGACACCAAGGTCTAGGGCTGTACCCACACCACGCGCACCTTTACAGTCGCCGGCTTGAACTCCTCAGAGCGTCCCGTGACCATGACCCTTGTTCAGCTTTGGAGTGGCCTGCTCGGCGGCCTGATGGGCCGCTTCGGTGCGCGCCTCATGGGCTGCCTTTTGGTTTTGTTGGCCGTGCCCACGTCAGCCTGGGCCCAGAGCGGGCAATGCGGCTTCATCAAGGACCCCAACCTGCAGGCCCAGTGCCGGGCCAGCACGGGGGGTGGCAGCGGCCCATGCGGCTTCATCCAGGACTCCGACCTGCAGGCCTTCTGCCGCGCCACCAACGGTGGCGGCAGTGGTCAGTGTGGCTTCATCCGTGACCATGACCAACAGGCGCTGTGCCGCGCCATGATCGGTGGCGGGTCGGGACAGTGTGGCTTCATCCGCGACCACGACAAGCAGGCCTATTGCCGCGCCACCACGGGCGGTGGCAGTGGGCAGTGTGGCTTCATCCGAAACGCAGACCAACAGGCCCTGTGCCGCGCCATGACCGGCGGCGGCAGTGGGCAGTGCGGCTTCATCCGGGACGCCGACTTGCAGGCGCTGTGCCGCGCGCGGTTTTAAGGCTCTGCCCGCACCGAAGGGGTATTTGGTAGGCCGTGCTGGACTTGAACCAGCGACCAAAGGATTATGAGTCCTCTGCTCTAACCAACTGAGCTAACGGCCCCCGAGTGGTCGATTCTAGGTCGGCAGCAAGCAGTACCATCCCTGCATGACCCTGCAGGATCTGTTTGGCTACGCGGCCGCCACCCTCACCACCCTGTCCTTTGTGCCCCAAGCCGTGCTCACCGTGCGCACGCGCGACGTCAGCGGCATTTCTCTGGGCATGTACAGTTGTTTCACCATCGGTGTGGCGCTGTGGCTGCTGTATGGGTTGGCTTTGGGCGAGTGGCCCATCATCGTGGCCAACGCCATCACGCTGGCACTGGCCGCCACCATCCTGTGGACCAAGCTGCGCTACGGCCCCAAACCCAGCACGCCCATGAGAGGTGACGCCCCATGACCGAACCCAGCACCCCTGTTCGCCTGGCCACCTTCGCCGAGTTCTACCCCTTTTATCTGGGTGAACACGCCAACCGCACCTGCCGGCGCTTGCACTTCGTGGGCACCAGCCTCGGGTTGGGCTGCTTCATCGCAGCGGCTGTACATGCGCAGCCCAGCCTCATCCTCTTGGGCCTGCTGCGGCCTCGTTCAAGCAGCCGCTGTATTCCTTCATGGGTGACTGGTTGATGTGGTGGCAAATCCTGACCCGCCGCATCCCTTTTTGAAGCGGGCTTGAATCAGGCCTGAAGCCAGCCCCGAGCCCCTCAGCAGCGCAAAGCCCTTACTTTTGGCTGAGCGCGTGGCTCACCATGCGGGAGGTGATGTCCACGATCTGGATCATGCGGTCGTAGGCCATGCGGGTGGGGCCGATCACACCCAGCGTGCCCACCACCTGCCCATTGATCTCGTAGGGGGCACTCACCACCGACAGCTCTTCAAAGGGCACCACGCGGCTCTCACCACCGATGAAGATGCGCACACCCTCGGCGCGGCTGCTGATGTCCAGCAGGCGCAGCAACTGCGCCTTCTGCTCGAACAGATCAAACAAGCGGCGCAGCGAACCCATGTCCTGCCCAAAATCCTGCACGCCCAAGAGGTTGCGCTCGCCGCTGATCACCACCTGCTCGGTGGTCTCGGCCAGCGCCTCGCTGCCGGCGTCCACGGCCGCTTGCATCAGCTGCGCGATCTCCGCGCGCAGGCTGTCCACCTCACCCTTCAGGCGCAGGCGCATCTCTTCCAGGGTGATGCCCGCGTAATGCGTGTTCAGGAAGTTGGTGGCTTCCACCAGTTGGGTCTGGGTGAAGTCCTGTGTCGTGAAGATCACGCGGTTTTGCACATCGCCGTCTGGCGCCACCAGAATCACCAACACCCGGCGCTCACCCAAGCGCAGGAATTCGATGTGGCGAAACACCCCCGCCTTGCGCGGCGCGGTCACCACGCCCACGAAGTTCGACAGGTTGGACAGCATTTGCGCGGCGCTGGCAATCACCCGCTGGGGCTGGTCGGGGGCCAGTTGTTGCCCGGCTACGGCCACCTCGGCGGCAGCTGGCTCGGTCTCCAAGGGCCGCACGGTGAGCATGGTGTCCACAAACAGCCGGTAGCCCTTGGCCGTGGGCACCCGCCCGGCGCTGGTGTGGGGGCTGGCAATCAGGCCCAGCTCTTCCAGGTCGGCCATCACGTTGCGTATGGTGGCGGGGCTGAGCTCCAAGCCCGAAGCGCGCGACAGGGTGCGCGAGCCCACGGGCTGCCCGTCGGCGATGTAGCGCTCCACCAAAATCTTGAGCAGGGTGCGGGAACGGTCATCCATGGTCTTGGCTGCGAGTTTAGGGGCACTTCCAAGGGTGGTCACAGCCCGGGTTTGCCATGCTTTAATTCGATGCATCATGGCCAAGCCCTTTCGTCGCGCCGCCTTGGTGGGCA
>RFPX01000128.1 GCA_009925955.1 Betaproteobacteria bacterium | reverse complement strand
GGTGTTGAGCCTCATCCCGCCGATGACGCAGCTCAACACGCCTTACCCCAGCACCGCCTACCTCACGGGTTTTCTGCGCTCCAGGGGTGTTGCGGCGGTGCAAGACGACCTGGCGCTGCGCTTGGTGCTGCGGCTGTTCACCCGCGCAGGCTTGCAGCGCTTGCAGGACGCGGCACGCGCCTCCATCCAGAAGGCTGAGTCGGTCAGCCTGCGTCATTTTCTGGACCACTTTGAACGCTATGCGGCCACCATCGAGCCGACCGTGGCCTTTCTGCAGGGGCGAGACCCCACACTGGCCCATCGGATCAATGCACGGGGCTACCTGCCCGAAGGGCCCCGCTTTGCCACACTCGATGCGGGAGCCCAAGCCCATGGGGCCCCCGGGGAACTTGATGACGGCGCTGAGGCCGACCCCTTGGGCTGGGCCTTTGGCGCCATGGGCCTGCACGACCGGGCACGCCACCTGGCCACGTTGTTCCTCAACGATTTGGCCGATGTGATCCGCGATGCGGTGGACCCCCACTTTCAGTTTGTCCGCTACGGCGAACGGCTGGCCACCAGCCAGGCCCACTTTGATCCCTTGGCCCAAGCCTTGGCGGCACCTCCCCATTTGCTTGACCAGGTCTTGGCTGAAGAGACCCTGAGCGTGCTGCGGCAGCACCGCCCCGACCTGGTCTTGCTGTCGGTTCCCTTTCCGGGCGCGGTCTACGGTGCGCTGCGCATCGCGCAGACCATCAAGGCCCAGGACCCCGCGGTCAAGATCGCCTTGGGCGGGGGCTTCGTCAACACCGAGCTGCGCGCCCTGCGCGAGCCACGGCTGTTCGACTTTGTTGACTATGTGACGCTGGACGCCGGCGAGCGGCCGCTGCTGTCGTTGATCGAACACTTGCAGGGCGGCCGCAGCGCGCAACGCCTGCTGCGCACCTTCAGCCGCAACACCGCTGGGGCGGTGGTCTACACGAACTTCTCAGAGCCTGACATTCCCTTCAGCGAGGTGGGCACGCCCACCTGGGATGGCCTGCCCCTGAACCGCTACTTGAGCCTCCTGGACCTGCTCAACCCGGTCAACCGGCTGTGGAGCGAAGGCCGCTGGAACAAGCTGACGGTGGCGCACGGCTGCTACTGGAAGAAGTGCAGCTTCTGTGATGTAAGCCTGGACTACATCTCACGCTACGAGGCAGCCTCTGCGAGCCTGCTGGTCGACCGCATCGAAGCCATCGTGGCCGAGACCGGCCAAACCGGCTTTCATTTCGTGGACGAAGCCGCGCCACCGAAGGCGCTCAAGGCCCTGGCCGAAGAGCTGATTCGCCGTGGGGTCACGATCAGCTGGTGGGGCAACATCCGCTTCGAGAAGACCTTCACGCCCGAGCTGTGCACGCTGCTGGCCGACAGCGGCTGCGTGGCGGTGACCGGCGGTTTGGAGGTGGCCTCCGACCGGCTGCTCCAGCTGATGAAGAAGGGCGTGACCGTCGAACAGGTGGCCCGCGTCACCCGCGCCTTCGCCGATGCGGGCGTGATGGTGCACGCCTACCTGATGTATGGCTTTCCCACCCAAACGGTGCAAGACACGGTGGATGCCCTGGAGTATGTGCGCCAGCTCTTTGAACAGGGGTGCATCCACAGCGGCTTTTTCCACCGCTTCGCCTGCACCGTGCACTCGCCCGTGGGGCTTGCGCCACAGGACTATGGCGTCACGCTACAGCCCTTGCCCGAAGGGCTGTTTGCCCAAAACGATGTGGGCTTCATCGACCCCACCGGGGTGGACCACGATACCTTGGGCCTGGCGCTGAAGAAGGCCCTGTACAACTACATGCACGGTCACCTGCTTGAGGAGGACGTGCGGGTGTGGTTTGCGGAGTTCCTCGATCGCGTGCCCAAGCCCACGGTGGGGCGCCAGCGCATTGCAAAGGCCTTGGCGCGGCCCCACTAGCGCCTCAGGCGCTCAGGCCACCTGGCGCCACGCCAAGGTTTCGCCCGCGCGCAGCGGCTTGAGCGGCGCGCCCCCAAAGGGCAGCAGCTCGGGCACGGTCCAGCTTTCGCGCCGCAAGGTCACCGTGTCGGTGTTGCGGGGCAATCCATAGAAGTCTGCGCCGTTGAAACTGGCAAAGGCCTCCAAGCGGTCCAGGGCGCCTGCCGCCTCAAATGCTTCCGCGTACAGCTCCAAGGCGCTGAGGGCGGTGTAGCAGCCCGCGCACCCGCTGGCATGCTCCTTGAGCTGAGACGGGTGCGGCGCGCTGTCGGTGCCCAGGAAGAAGCGGGGGTTGCCACCGGTGGCTGCGGCCACCAGGGCGCGGCGGTGCTCTTCGCGCTTGAGCACCGGCAGGCAGTAGTAGTGCGGCCGTATGCCCCCCTGGAAGATGGCGTTGCGGTTGTAGAGCAGGTGGTGCGCGGTGATGGTGGCGCCCAGGCGTTCGTTGCCTTCGGCCACGTATTGCGCGGCTTCCTTGGTGGTGATGTGCTCGAAGACGATCTTGAGCTCCGGGAAGTCGCGCCGCAGCGGCGCCAAGATGCGGTCGATGAACACCGCTTCGCGATCGAACAGGTCGATCTCGGCGTCCGTCACCTCGCCGTGCACCAGGAACAGCAGCCCTTCGCGCTGCATGGCCTCCAGGGTCTTGTAGGTCTTGCGGATGTCGGTCACACCCGCATCGCTGTTGGTGGTGGCGCCAGCCGGGTACAGCTTCAGCGCCACCACCCCAGCGTCCTTGGCCCGCTTGATTTCGTCGGGCGGCATGTTGTCGGTGAGGTACAGCGTCATCAGCGGTGTGAAGCGCAGGCCCTCGGGGACAGCCGCTTCAATGCGCTGACGGTACGCCACCGCCTGTGCGGCGGTGGTCACCGGTGGCTTCAGGTTGGGCATGACGATGGCCCGGGCAAATTGCCGTGCGGTGTGGGGCACGACATCGGCCATGGCCGCGCCATCGCGCAGGTGCAGGTGCCAGTCGTCGGGGCGGGTCAGGACGAGTTCGTTCATCCCGCC
Organism: Betaproteobacteria bacterium; assembly: GCA_009925955.1. GTDB lineage: Bacteria > Pseudomonadota > Gammaproteobacteria > Burkholderiales > Burkholderiaceae_C > RFTU01. The sequence continues at coordinate 1,309 of RFPX01000128.1, read as the reverse complement.
ATTGTCGCGCGGCTCAGTGCTGCAGGATCTTGGACAGGAAATCCCGGGCCCGCTCGCTGCGGGCTTCGGGCTGACCAAAGAAGGCGTCCTTGCTGCAGTCTTCGACGATGCGGCCGGCATCCATGAAGATGACGCGGTGGCTGACCTTGCGCGCAAAGCCCATCTCGTGGGTGACCACCATCATGGTCATGCCTTCCTGTGCCAGGCCCACCATCACCTCCAGCACTTCACCCACCATTTCAGGGTCGAGGGCCGAGGTGGGCTCGTCAAACAGCATCACCACCGGGTCCATGGACAGTGCCCGCGCGATGGCCACGCGCTGCTGCTGCCCACCCGAGAGCTGGCCGGGGAACTTGTCCTTGTGGGCCATCAGGCCCACGCGGTCGAGCATCTTCAGGCCGCGCGCCAGGGCTTCATCTTTGCTGCGGCCCAGCACCTTGATTTGCGCCAAGGTCAGGTTCTCCGTGACAGACAGGTGCGGAAACAGCTCGAAGTGCTGAAACACCATGCCCACGCGGCTGCGCAATTGCGGCAGGTTGGTGCCCGGGGCGGTGATGCTCACGCCGTCGACCACGATGTCGCCCTTTTGGATCGGCTCCAGCGCGTTGACCGTCTTGATGAGCGTGCTCTTGCCCGAACCCGAGGGCCCACACACGACCACCACCTCGCCCTTGGCGATGGCGGTGGTGCAGTCGGTCAGCACCTGAAAGTTGCCGTACCACTTGCTGACGTGGTCGATCTGAATCACAAGCTGCTCCTCTTACCCCGCCCCGGCTGAGGCCAGGAGGCCTCGCGGGGAACGGGGATCAACACTTCACCGAATGATTTGGATGCGCCGCTGCAGCCTGCGAACCAGCATCGACAGGCTGAAACAGATCACGAAGTACACCGCTGTGGCCACCAGATACGTTTCCACGGGGCGGTTGAAGTTCTTGCCGGCCACCTCAAAGCCCTTGAGCAGGTCATAGGCCCCAATGGCATAGACCAGTGAGGTGTCCTGGAACAGGATGATGGTCTGCGTCAGCAGCACCGGCAGCATGTTGCGAAAGGCCTGCGGCAGCACGATGAGTTGCATCGTTTGGCCATAGCTCATCCCCACCGCATAGCCCGCGTGCACCTGCCCCTTGGGCACGCTTTGGATGCCTGCACGCATGATCTCGGAATAGTAGGCGGCCTCGAAGACGGTAAAGGTGATCACGGCCGACCATTCGGCCCCCAGCGGTTTGCCCGTGACCAAGGGAATCAGCAGGAAGAACCACAGGATCACCATCACCAATGGAATCGAGCGCAGCGTGTTCACATAGGCCGC
>RFPX01000127.1 GCA_009925955.1 Betaproteobacteria bacterium | reverse complement strand
CCCTTGTCGATGGCGGCCTGCAACACGCTGACCGTCTCCTGCGGGCTGAGCTTGTTGTCAAACGGCATGATTTCGAACTTGACGCCAGCCGGATTCGACTTGCTGAACTGCTCTGCCAGGAACTGGAATCCCTGCAGCTGGTTCTTGCCGGTGGCCGCGGTCAAGCCGGTCAAGGCGTCGATCCAGGCAATCTTGACGGTCTCGCCTTTTTGCGCGTGGGCCATGCCAGCGCTGAGGGCCATGCCAGTGGCCATTGAAGCGGCCAGGATCGTGCGGGTGAATCGGGTCATCTCGAAGTCTCCTTCATTCAAGCTGCGGGAACGGTGAAGTTGTGGGGCCGAAAGGTACCGGAACACCGACACGCCACGACTCAGGGCATACCCCAAAATGGAGCCAAGACCCCCGGCCCAGTCAGGGCTTTCGCAACGGGGGGCCCACCCTACACTGGATACCTAAACCGGTACCGCTCCAACCCGACCCATGCCGCACGCCACCGACGACCCTCGATACCCCGTCCGCAAACCCGATGAGCAGTGGCGGCAGTCCCTGGATGAACTGACCTACCAGGTCACGCGCCGGGCCGCCACCGAGCGCGCCTTCACGGGGCGCTTCTGGGACCACTGGGAAGGTGGCCACTACGACTGCGTGTGTTGCGGCACGCGGCTGTTTCACTCCAAAACCAAGTTCGACGCCGGCTGCGGTTGGCCCAGCTACTGGGAACCGGTCAACGACCAGGTGATCGAAGCCCTGCCCGACCACAGTCACGGCATGGTGCGTGTAGAGGTGCGATGCCGCCAATGCGGTGCGCACCTGGGCCATGTGTTCGAGGACGGGCCCATGCCCACGGGGCTGCGCTACTGCATCAACTCGGCCTCACTGACCTTCAAGGCCAGCACCACTTCAACCGAGCCTGAGCCTCCCCAGCCCGAGCCTGGGCCCTCGAGATGAAGCTGCTCTTTGACTTCCTGCCCATCGTGCTGTTCTTTGGGGCTTTCAAGTGGGCTGAGGGCCATCCGGACATCGCCGCCCAATGGGGCACGGACCATGTGGGCTTCCTGGTTCAAGGTGGCGTGGTCACGCCGGAGGTGGCTCCGGTTTTGTTGGCCACGCTGGTGGTGATGCTGGCCACGGCCGCGCAGGTCTTGTTCCTCAAGGCCCGCGGACGCCGCGTGGACACCATGCTGTGGGTGAGCCTGGGCCTGGTGGTGGTCCTGGGCGCGGCCACGGTGTGGTTTCACAGCGAGACGTTCATCAAGTGGAAGCCCAGCGTGCTTTATTGGGCCATGGGCGGCGCCTTGCTGCTGGGTCAGTGGGTCTGGAAGCGCAATCTGCTGCGCAAGCTGTTGGGCGCACAGATGAAGCTGCCCGACGCCGTCTGGTGGCGCTTGAGCCATGCGTGGGCAGCCTTCTTTGCAGCCATGGGCGGCCTGAACCTGTGGGTGGCGTATCGCTTCGACACCGCCACCTGGGTCAACTTCAAACTCTTCGGCGGCATGGGCCTCCTGCTGGTCTTCTCCGTGGCACAAGCGGTATGGGTGTCGCGACACTTGATCGAAGAGCCGGAGGCTTCCTCATGAACACACCGCTGCCCGGGCCCCGTGTCGGCCGCGCCGCCATCGAGCAGGCGCTTGTGCTGGCCTTGGCCCCCATTGAGCTGGAGGTGGTCGACGACAGCCACCTGCACGCCGGACATGCCGGTGCGCGCGAAGGCGGGCACTACACCGTGAGAATCCTCAGTGACCGCTTTGACGGGTTGGGGAGGGTTGCACGGCACCGGCTTGTGTATGATGCTTTGCAAGGGTTGATCCCACGCGGGATACACGCCCTGGCCATTCAGGCCCGCAGCCCCCTCGACTGAACCTCCCCCCTCCCCATGAACAAAAAGCTTCTGATGCTGGCGGCCGCGGCTGCCTTTCCGATCTGCGCCATCGCCCAGAACGTGGCCGTCGTCAACGGCAAGCCCGTGCCCAAGTCCCGCATGGACACGTTGATGCAGCAAGCCAGCCGCAGCGGCCAGCCGGTCACGCCGGAACTGGAGGCTCGCGTGCGCGAAGAGGTGGTGCTGCGCGAAATCTTTGCCCAGGAAGCCGAGCGCCGTGGCATTGCCGCCACGCCCGACTACCGCGCGCAGATGGAGTTGCTGCGCCAGACCTTGTTGATTCGCGAGCTCTTTGCCGATTGGCAGCGCAAGAACCCCCCCACCGATGCCGAGATCAAGGCGGAGTACGACAAGTACAAGTCGCAAGCGCAAGGCACGGAGTACCGCGCCCGCCACATCCTGGTTGAAAAGGAGGACGAGGCCAAATCCCTGGCCGCGCAGCTCAAGGGCGGCGCCTCCTTCGACGACCTGGCCAAGAAGCACTCCAAGGACCCGGGCTCGGCTCAGCGCGGTGGTGACCTGGACTATGCACGGCCTGAGTCCTATGTGCCCGAGTTCGGGCAGGCCATGGCCAAGCTCAAGAAGGGTGAAACCAGCGAGCCGGTGCGCTCACAGTTCGGCTGGCACATCATTCGCCTGGAAGACACCCGCGAGGCCCAGTTCCCGCCGCTGGAAGAGGTGCGCGACCGCATCGCCCAACAGATGGTCCAGAACAAGCTGCAGGCCTACCAACAGGGCCTGCGCGACAAGGCCAAGACCGACTTCAAGTTTTCTCAGTAAGGCGCCCGGCATCGATCACCAGGCGGCGGTCGCATCGTGCGGCAATCGCCTGGTCGTGCGTCACCATGAGCAAGGTGGTGCCTTCGTCGTGGTTCATGCGAAAGATCAGGTCCATGATCCGCTCGCCCGTGGCATGGTCCAGGCTGCCGGTGGGCTCATCGGCCAGCAGGATGGCAGGCCGCACCACAAAGGCCCGCGCCAGTGCTACCCGCTGCTGTTCGCCGCCTGACAGCACCTTGGGGTAGTGGCCCACCCGGTTGGCCAGGCCCACGCGGTCCAGCATTTCCAAGGCCTGCTGGCGAGGCTTGGGGCGCCCGAGCAGCTCCAGGGGCAACATCACGTTCTCCAGAGCACTGAGGTGGCCCAGCAGCTGAAAGCTCTGAAACACGAAACCCATGCGTCGGGCCCGGAGGTCGGCGCGGTGGTCTTCGTCCAGGTCAAAGAGGTTTTGACCTTCCACCAAGACGCGTCCCTGCGTGGGTGTGTCCAAGCCTGCCAGGATGGACAACAAGGTGCTCTTGCCCGAACCCGAAGCCCCCACGATGGCCACGGTCTGCCGCGCCGGCAGCACAAAGCCTACATCGTCGAGAATCGTGAGCTCACCATCGGCATCGCGCACGCGTTTGCTCACGTGCTCCACCACCATCAGGGCATCTGTCATGTCTGGCCGTTTGAAAGCAGCTGCGTCGCACAGCCGCCGAACTTGGATTCGTCACTGTAGCCTGATCCTGTTGGGCTGCGCGGCGTCAGGGCTTGGCGCAAGCACCGCCACGACCATTCTGGTGGTGGGCGACAGCCTCTCGGCCGAGTACGGCATTCCAAGAGGCTCGGGCTGGGTGGCCCTGCTGCAACAGCGCCTGGACCAGGAACGCCGGGGTGTGCGCGTGGTCAACGCCAGCATCAGTGGCGACACCACGGCTGGTGGCCGATCGCGCCTGGCCGCCCTGCTGCAACAACACAAGCCGACCCACGTGATCATTGAATTGGGCGGCAACGACGCCTTGAGGGGGCTGCCGATGGCCAGCACCCGAGACAACCTTCTGGCCATGACCCGGGCCGCGCAAGCCGCTGGAGCGCAGGTCCTGCTCTTGGGCATGCAGGTGCCGCCCAACTATGGCAAGGCCTACACCGATGCCTTCGCGGCCGCGTTTGTGGAGGTGGCTCAGGTGACCCAAGCGGCCTTGGTCCCCTTCTTCCTCAAGGGTGTGGCCGATGGACCCAAGGCCCAAGAGCTGTTTCAAGCCGACCGCATTCACCCCAAGGAGACCGCACACCCCTTGATGCTGGACAACGTCTGGCCGACCTTGCGGCGCTTGCTGCCCAAGGCCAGCGGCAGCGGCTGAGACCTGTCGCATCGAGCCCGTCGCAGGCCATGGGGGCCCGCGGCGGGGCGTTTCACTGGGCCAACTGGCGCTGACGGTCGGCCCGCTCGGGCTTGTCGCTGGGCTGGCGTTCGTTCGAACGGTGCTCGGGCGGCCGTGGAACGGTTCGTGGCGGCTCACCACGCTCTGGACGAAGCACCGGTGGTGGGCGGTCCAGGGGGCGGTCCACGCCACGGTCAGTGGGGCGATCCGCAGGGCGATCCACCGGTCGATCCAATGGCCGGTCCCCACGGCGCTCCACGGCGGGCTCCGGCAGCACCCACTCTCTCATGGGCCGATC
>RFPX01000126.1 GCA_009925955.1 Betaproteobacteria bacterium | reverse complement strand
GGGCCGCGTGGTCCGGCTGCCCAAACACAAGCTGTTCAAAACGGGCCACGTCTTCAGGCAGAAGGGCTGCCGCATCGGGCCTGGGAACAGTGCTGGCCGCGGGCAGGACCCCCTCCGAAAGCACAGTATACCAAAGTCTAATTAGATGTTGAAAATGCCCTGCATGGCTTGGTGCCGCCCCGACTCCACGCTCTTCATCGCATCCAGGGCGGTGCGCATCGTGTCCCGCAGTTCGTTGGCGAAGTCGAGCTCCACCTGCGCGATGTTGTTGGCGTATTCACCCCGCGACCGCGCCTCCTGCGCCTCGGCTTGCTTGATGGCAGACAGGTACTCGCCCACCGAAGCCCCCATCTTGCTGAAGCCACCCAGCACCTCTGCGGACTTGTTGATGATTTCCATACGGGTGGTGAACGGCCTCATCAACTCTGCCCGGCGCTGGGTCTCCCACATGCCAATCTCCTGCTCCTTGGCCTGGAACTGGGCCTTCTTGGCATCGAATCCGTCGCTGGCCTTGGGGTCTGCACCCTTGGCGGCGGTGTCGCCTGCTGGGCCCTTCGCGTTCGTTGCAATCGCTGCATCGCCGGGCTGCTGCGCTTGGGTGGTCTGGGCCAGTTCCTGTGCCTTGGGCACTTCAAGCGACGCCGGTACCGGGTCTGGCTCGGTCATCTTGAGGGCGTCATCCGGCTTGACATACAGGGGGTTGTCTTTCCAAACCTGATTCCCGTCCATACCGGGCATCTCCAGATCATCCAATTCGGGCACCTTCCCGGTGAGCTTGGGGGTTTCGCCTACAACACCCTCATCCGGTAGGCCCAGGGCCTGACGCTGGGCAGCCAGCTTCGAACCGGCCTCTTGCGCCACCTGCTTGCCCACCGCAAACTCCTTGGCCAAAGTAGCCGCCTGGGTGCCCAGCGACACGCACGCCAGGGCAATGCTGGTGCCGTTGGTGATGCTGTCGCATGCCAGCTTGGCCGCTGCGGAGTCCCGCATGCGATCAGCTGCGTTCAGGCCCATGGCCAAAGCGTTCTGTGCCTCGCCCATCCAGGCTTCACGCTGTCCCTTGCGCGTTTCGGTCAGGGCGCCCGGGCGACGCGCTCCCTCCAACTGCATACTGTTGACCTGCGATTTGCCGATAGCGTCCATGGGCTGCACTCCAAAGCGGTGTTGGGGTCGGTTTGTGATCAATCGGGCGGTCAGGACGACCGCTGTTTGGCTTCAATGCGCTCAATCAACTGGCTGCTCCAGAGCTCAATCTGTGGCCACGCCGCAGGATTTCGACGTGCCATTTCGCGCGCGAACCGGAGGTGGCCGATGGCCTCCTCATGGTCCTTCTGAAAGTAGTGGGCCTGACCCAGATAGAAGCTGGTGTCGGCGTCGGTAGCCGACATCAGATACGCCGCTTCGTAGGCACGGATCGCTGAAGCGTAGTCCTTGCGCCCGAGGTAATTGGCTCCCCAAGCTTTGAAATTCCGCGCGTTCAGGGGCTGCAGGGTGCACAAGAGCTTGAACAGCTCATGGGCCTTGTCGAACTGCTGATTCGCGTAATAGCGAACCCCCAAGGTGTAGCTGGCATCGAAGAACTCCTCCGAGAACCCTACGGCATCACCGGGCTGCATCGGAACCTCGTTCTGCAGTCTGAGGCGCTCCATCAGTTGGCTCGCCAAGCGGCTCATGTCTTCCGGCGTGAGGTCACCGAAGTCGTTGAAGGTGTGTGAATCGCTCATGGCTTTCTGACGGTGGAAGGATCAACGGGCGCTTCATCTGTCGGGGACTGATCAACGGCGCGGTCCCCTGCAGCCCGCGGCAACAGGTTTGAGGCAGATCCCGGCGCCGTGTCCTGCTGCCGTTGTTGCCGCATCAGGTCGGCCGCCACGGCAGGCTCTCGGCTCTTGATGTGCAGCGTGGTCAGCAGCACGGCGGCCAACAGGGCCGTCAGGGCCAGAAAGGCCGACAGGAGAAGGCCTGCTGGACTGCGTTTTTGCATCCGCGCCTGCCCACCCGGCGCAACGGCAGCGTGGTTCGGGTCGCCGGAGGAAGCAAAGGGGGCGCGCTGCACCTCAGACCAGCGCTGCCTGGCCCACCGCCGAACGATTTGCACCTGCAGGACCAGCGCGCCCACACAGAGCCCGCCCACCATCGGTGCCCACAGCAGCACCGGCAGGGTCATGGCAAGGCCCGCCACCACCACCAACCAAGGCAGGCCCAAGCCCACACGGCCCCATCGCATCACTGCCTCCGGTGTCGGATCATGCGGCGCCAGGCCCTGGCTGGGCCGCGTGAGTTGCCCCTGCAGGGCGCTGGGGTGGTCGCCCTGCCCCACAGGCCCAGCGGCCAGTTGCACGGGCGCCGACTGGATGGCATCCAACAACAGCATCACCCGCACACCCAGTTCGGCGTCACTGAGCGAGCGCCAGCCCACAGGCTCGCGCAAGGTGGGCAGTCGAGCAGGCTCTTCAAAGAGCGGACCATCGTCGACCGTCGCCATGCGGGTCAGACCTCAGCTGGAACGGGCACACCATCAAGCCACACCGCATCACGAGTAGTTGGTGACCTGCTGCAACTGGGAATTGGTTTGGTGCTCGTCCCGCAGGATGGACGCGACCCCCTTGTCCAGCTCCGCCTCGATGGACGCCAACTGCTTGAGCAAATCGGTGTCGTTCTTGAGCAGGTTGGTGAGCATTTTGATCATGGCCTTGAGCTCTTCGGCATCGGCCTTCATCATGGTGCCCTCGTAGGTGTAGGCACCGGCAGCCAGATTCGCACTGGACGTTCCGATGGTCACCCCAATCTGCGCAATGCCGGCCACACGCTGTGCGATTTGGGCCATTTGCGCCGCGGTGGAGCTGGCGGTGGAGGCGGTGCTGCTGGCGGTGCTGGCCGCCGTGGAAGCTGCCGTAGCCGCCGTGCTGCCGGCCGTGGCCGCGGCGGTGCTGGTGGCCGTGGTCGCCGCGGTGGTGGCGGCCGTGGTGGCCGCTGATGCGGCCGTCGTGCTGGCGGTGGTTGCCGCCGTGCTGGCTGCCGTGGCTGCTGCCGTGGCGGCCGTGGTGGCCGCCGATGTGGAGGCGGTTGCAGCAGCCGAAGACGCCGCCTGCGTGGCCACCACGGCGGCCTGTGCTGCGGCAGTGGCACCGGCTTGACCCGCCACGGCCGGGCTGGCTGAACCGAAGGAGGCCACGATCGCAATCACCGCGATCACGACCTGTACCGCTGCCATGAAAGAAGTCATGGCAATCATGCCGTTTTCCCGCTGCTTCTCGATGCCTTCATCTTCCCAGGCAATGCCCCAGTCCTCGCTGGCCTTGGTCATGATGTCTTCCATCATCTTTCCGCTGTCTTTTTCATTGAGCGTGATGTAGGCGGCATAGCCAGCCCAAGCCACGGCCGCCAGCCCCATCACGGCCAGCATGGGAGTACACACCGCCAACACCACACCCATCACCGCGTACATCACCTTGTTGAAGATGTTCATCGCATCCTTGATGGCCTGCGCCTCAGCCAACTTCTCAACGGCCTCGTTGAGCTTTTCGATGGTGGCGGCGGACTTTGCTTGAATCGTGGCCTGCTGGCTCTTGATGACTTCGGCCTGTGCGGTCTGCAGGGCTTGGCTGACCGCCTTGATCTCCTTGCGAATGATTTGCATCAGGTCACCGGCCGACAGGTTGCCCAAGAGTCCGGCCGGCGGCAAGGCTGGCGTGTCGATCGCGGACGGTTGTGTGGAGAGGGTGTCCAGCGAAAAGGTCGGTGGTGTCAGCCCTCCTGTTCCCAAGCTGTTGTCCGGTGTTGCAACGGCCAGATCGGACGTGGCCGCGCCGGCCGAGTCGGGCCGTGGCGTGTAGGGGGTGCTGGGCGGCAGGGGGTAGTCGATGCTCATGGCGGTGTCACAGCGCTGTGTTGGGGGTGGAAGTGCGTCAGACCCGGTGGGCTCAACCCTTGGCGGCGTACCACGCGTCGACCAATGCGTCGTATTCCCGCTCCTGCTCGGGCGTGCGCCGGTGAGGACGTGCCAACAGCAGCGCCTCGGCGGAACGGTCCAGCATGCCCATGGCCAACGCGGTTCGAACGATCAACGCTGCCGTGCGAAACCGAGGCGTGCAAGCCATGGCCATTTCCCAGGCCGTGACCGCGTGCTCGAATTGACCCATCTTCATCAAGGTGTTGCCGTACAGGGCCCAATAGTCCTCACGCTTGGTGTCCAGTGCCACCAGACGGAACAACTGAACAGCCGCTTGTTGGAAGCGCCCCGCCTCATAGTCGGCCACCGCTTGGACATACAAGACCTGTAGACCGTGTCGCGACAGGCCAGCGTTCTGTGCCAAAGTCTGGTTGCGCTGGTCTG
>RFPX01000125.1 GCA_009925955.1 Betaproteobacteria bacterium | reverse complement strand
GCCCGCCAGCCTGTGCAGCGTGTCCGATCAGTCGGTCTCGCCCACCACCACGATGGTGATGTCCACCACCACATCGGTGTGCGCTGCCACCGACACGGTGAACTCGCCCACGGTCTTGAGGGGGCCGTTGGGCATGCGAACCTGTGCCTTGGCGATCTCAAAGCCCGTGCCCTTGAGGGCTTCGGCGATGTCGTGGTTGGTGACCGAACCAAACAGGCGGCCGTCCACACCAGCCTTCTGGCTGATGCTCAGGCGCAGACCGTTGAGCTTTTCGCCCACCGCTTGGGCCGCCGACAGCTTTTGGGCCGCCAGGCGCTCCAACTCGGCACGCTTGGCCTCGAACTCGGCGATGGCCGCATCCGTGGCACGGCGCGCGCGCTTGGTGGGGATCAGGAAGTTACGGGCGTAGCCGTCCTTGACGCGGACGATGTCGCCGAGGTTGCCGAGGTTGGCCACCTTTTCAAGCAGGATGACTTGCATGGTGGGCTCCTATCAAACCTTGTGCTGGTCGCTGTACGGCAGCAGGGCCAGGAAGCGTGCCCGCTTGATGGCCGTGGTCAGCTGACGCTGGTAGAAGGCACGCGTGCCGGTCAGGCGCGCGGGGGTGATCTTGCCGTTCTCGCCGATGAAGTCACGCAGGACGTCCACGTCCTTGTAGTCAATCGACTCGACGCCGGCCACCGTGAAGCGGCAGAAGCGCTTGCGACGGAACAGGAGGGACTGCTGGTTGCGCTTGGGCTTGCGGTCCTTGGAAAACTTGCCGCGGGGAGGTGCCATGATGTGCTCTCTTTCGCTGAAACGGGTGATGGTTCGGTATAGGGGCGTTCAGTCCGATGTGGGGCCGTTCAGCCGCTGCAGCGAGGTGATGTGAAACACCAATCCCCGTCCGTTGCGGGCTGGCGCGAGGAACCCTTGGAAATCCACCGGTTCATCCATCGCCAACTGCTGCGCCTTGACCGCCGTGGTGCCGATGCAAACCGCCTTGCAGTCCATCGTCACCCTGCGGGGTACGCCCTCCTCCTGAACCACGGATTGGTGCTCCAGCACCAGGTCCAGGGCGGGCAGCCCCGCAGGCGTGTGGCGCAGCGCCGAACGTTCCTTGACCACACCCGACAGGCTCAAGCGGTTGGTACCCGCTGGGGCCGCCGGGGCGGCGGACGTCAACGCCTGCTGGTTCGTCAGGCCGCAGCCTCCTGTGAGGAAGCCTTGCGCGCTTCTTCGCGCTCAACCGACTTCATCATGACGGAGGGGTTCAGTTCGGCCTTGTCCTTGCCCACGGTGAGGTGGCGCAGAACCGCATCGTTGAAGCGGAAGCCCGTCTCGAGTTCAGCCAGGGTTTCCTTGCTGCACTCGATGTTCAGGCACAGGTAATGCGCCTTGGCGAGCTTCTGAATCTGGTAGGCCAGCTGGCGGCGGCCCCAGTCTTCGACGCGATGCACCTTGCCATTGGCACCGGTGATCAGGGTCTTGTAACGCTCCAGCATGGCCGGAACCTGTTCGCTTTGATCCGGGTGGATCAGCAGAACGATCTCATAGTGACGCATGTCAACTCCTTGTGGTTTCCGTGATTCGGAAGCCGCCCACGCGCGTCGGTGCGGGTGCGGCAAGGTGGCGAAAAGCCTTCAAGTATAGCGGAATTTCGGGTTTGTCCGAAGTTCGCACCACCCGCGGGCGTCAGCCCGTGACCTTGACGCCGGCCAGCCGCTGCCAAGTCTGCACCACGGTGTCGGGGTTCAAGGAAATCGAGACGATCCCCTCTTGGGCCAGCCAATCCGCAAAGTCGGGATGGTCCGAGGGCCCCTGACCGCAGATGCCGATGTACTTGCCCGTGGCCCGGCAGGCCGTGATGGCGCGGGAAATCATGGCCTTGACGGCCGGGTCCCTCTCATCGAAGTCCTCGGCCAAGAGCTCCAGCCCCGAGTCCCGATCCAATCCCAGGGTCAGCTGCGTCAGGTCGTTCGAGCCGATGGACATGCCGTCAAAGTGCTCCAGGAACTGATCGGCCAGGATGGCGTTGCTCGGCACCTCGCACATCATGATCAGGCGCAGGCCCTCTTCTCCTCGCTTGAGCCCACGCTCGGCCAGCATCTGCGTCACCCTTGCAGCCTGTTTGACCGTGCGCACGAAGGGCACCATGATTTCCACGTTGCTCAAGCCCATGTCCTGCCGCACGCGCTTGAGCGCTTCACATTCCATGGCAAACGCATCGCTGAACTCGCCGCTGATGTAGCGGCTGGCCCCCCGAAAGCCCAGCATCGGGTTCTCTTCATCAGGCTCGTAACGGCTGCCGCCGATCAACTTGCGGTATTCGTTGCTCTTGAAGTCCGACAAGCGCACGATGACCGGCTTGGGCCAAAAAGCGGCGGCAATGGTGGCAATGCCCTCAGCCAGCTTGTCCACATAGAAGGCCTTGGGGCTGGCATGCCCCCGGGCCACCGACTCCACGGCCAACTTGAGGTCGGCATCGATGTTGGGATAGTCCAGGATCGCCTTGGGGTGCACGCCAATGTTGTTGTTGATGATGAACTCCAGGCGGGCCAAGCCGACGCCGGAGTTGGGCACCTGGGCAAAGTCAAACGCCAACTGGGGGTTGCCCACGTTCATCATGATCTTGATCGGGCAATAGGGCATCTCGCCACGCTTGACCTCGCTGACCTCGGTCTCGAGCAGCCCGTCGTAGATCACGCCCGTGTCACCTTCGGCACAGACCACGGTCACCAAGGCACCATCGCTGAGCCGCTCGGTGGCATCACCGCAGCCCACCACGGCGGGTATACCCAACTCGCGCGCGATGATGGCGGCGTGGCAGGTGCGCCCTCCCCGGTTCGTGACGATGGCACTGGCCCGCTTCATCACCGGCTCCCAGTTGGGGTCGGTCATGTCGGTGACCAGAACGTCGCCGGGCTGAACCCGGTCCATCTCGGCGATCGACTGCACCAGGCGCACCGGCCCGGCCCCGATCTTCTGGCCGATCGCCCGTCCTTCCGCCAAGGGCTTGCTGCGGCCCTTGAGCTTGTAGCGCTGCTCCACCTGACCGGCAGCCTGGCTCTTGACCGTCTCCGGCCGGGCCTGCAACACGTACAGCTGACCGTCCTGGCCGTCCTTGCCCCACTCAATGTCCATGGGGCGGCCGTAGTGGCGCTCGATGATCAGGGCATAGTGGGCCAATTCGGTTACGTCCGCGTCCGACAGCGAGTACCGATGCCGCAGGTCAGATGGCGTGTCCTCGGTCTTGACCAACTGTCCACTGGCCCGGCGCTCCGCTTCTGAGGCAAAGGTCATGCGAATGAGCTTGCTGCCCAGGTTGCGGCGGATGACCGCCTTCTTTCCCGAGCGCAGTGCCGGCTTGTGCACGTAGAACTCATCGGGGTTGACCGCCCCCTGCACAACCGTCTCACCCAGCCCGTAACTGCTGGTGATGAACACCACGTCCTCAAATCCGCTTTCGGTGTCGATGGTGAACATCACGCCGGCGGCCCCCAGGTCGGAACGCACCATGCGCTGGATGCCCGCTGACAAGGCCACGTCCGCATGGGCGAAGCCCTTGTGCACCCGATAGCTGATGGCCCGATCGTTGTACAGGGATGCAAAGACCTCCTTGGTCTTGTGCAGGATGTCCTCAATCCCCACCACGTTCAAGAAAGTCTCCTGCTGACCCGCAAAGGAGGCGTCGGGCAGGTCTTCGGCCGTGGCCGAAGAGCGCACGGCAAAGGTGGCCTGCGGCGACTGTGCTGCCAGCCGCTCGTACGCCTGCCGAATCTCCGCTTCAAGCGCAGCCGGAAACGGGGTGTTGACCACCCATGAACGGATCTCCGCCCCAGCCTCGGCCAGGGCCTTCACGTCATCGGTGTTCAGGCTGGCCAAACGTTCGGCGATGCGCTTGGACAAGCCCTCGTGGGCCAGAAACTGGCGGAAGGCGTGGGCGGTGGTGGCAAAGCCACCCGGCACCCGCACGCCCGAGGCGGCCAACTGGCTGATCATTTCCCCCAGCGAAGCGTTCTTGCCACCAACCGATTCCACATCGGCCATGCGCAACTGCTCGAACGGCAACACCAAGGCCTCTTCCAACGCAGAATTGGACATCAAGGCTCTCCAAGGCAAAAAAATACAGGTGGGCGCGTGGCGCCATTGAGCCTGATTCTAGGGAGGATTGCCTATCATCAGCTTTCAACGTTGCAGCCCCTTGCCCTGCCCACCTTCACAGGCCACACCATGAGCCCGCGCACCATTTTTTACGTCTCCGACGGAACCGGCATCACCGCCGAAACCTTCGGCAATTCGATCTTGGCCCAATTCCCGGGCCCCTTCCGGCACATGCGCCGGCCCTTTATCGACTCGGAAGACAAGGCCTGGCAGGTGGTGCGCGAGGTCAACGAGTGCGCTGAGCGTGAA
>RFPX01000124.1 GCA_009925955.1 Betaproteobacteria bacterium | reverse complement strand
ACCGGCCAGGTCGCCTTGGTGGCGGGCGCGCAAGACCGCTTGAGTTGGATGGTGCAGCTGCTGGCCCTCGTGCAGGCGCACCCGCAGGGCCAGGGCCTGCCGCCCCAGGTGCCGCTGTGGGTGGCGGGGCCACAGGGCGACGGCGCGGATTGGTGGTTTTCGGTGCGGTGGCACCCGGATGTGCAGTGTTGGGAATTCACGCGCCGCGCGCAGCGGCGCTATGAGGTTCAGGTGCAGGCCTGGGTGAAGGCTGGTCCCACGGCGCGCTTGATTCGCCTGGAGATGGGGCCTGAGGGAGGCCGTCAGCCAGACTGGCTGCTCGAGGATGCGACCGAGCCCCAAGCCTGCAGCCCCTGAGCACAGGTCCGCGGCCTCTAAAATCAACCCGGTGAAACCGATCACCTACACCCGCGGCCAAGCGTTGCCAGACCTGCTGAAGCAACGCATCCTCATCATCGACGGCGCCATGGGCACGATGATTCAGCGCCACAAGCTCAGCGAAGCCGACTACCGTGGCAGCCGCTTTGCCGACCACCCGCGCGACCTCAAGGGCAACAACGAGCTGCTGCAGTTCACCCGGCCCGACGTCATCGAGTCCATCCACAGGGCCTATTTGGAGGCGGGTGCCGACCTGATCGAAACCAACACCTTCGGTGCCACCTCGGTGGCCCAAGACGACTATGGCCTGGCCGCCTATGCACGGGAAATGAACGTGCAGGCGGCACGCCTGGCGGTCCGCGCGGCGCGCGACTATTCCACGCCCGAACGCCCACGGTTTGTTGCGGGCGCCTTGGGCCCCACGCCACGCACGGCCAGCATCTCACCCGACGTCAACGACCCCGGCGCCCGCAACGTGCACTTCGACGAGCTGCGTGCGGCCTACCGCGAACAGGCCGAGGGCCTCTTGGAAGGCGGGGTGGACCTGTTTTTGGTGGAAACCATCTTCGACACGCTCAACGCCAAGGCGGCGATCTTCGCCTTGGACGAACTCATGCAAGACAGCGGTGAGCGCCTGCCGGTGATCCTTTCGGGCACGGTCACCGATGCCTCCGGGCGCATCCTGTCGGGCCAAACGGTGGGGGCTTTCTGGCACTCGGTACGCCACGCGCGCCCCTTGGCCGTGGGCCTGAACTGCGCTTTGGGCGCGGCACTGATGCGGCCCTACATCGAAGAGCTCTCCAAGCTGGCCGACGACACCTTCATCAGCTGCTATCCCAACGCCGGACTGCCCAATCCCATGAGCGAAACCGGCTTTGATGAGACGCCCGAGGTCACCGCGGGCCTGCTGGAGGAGTTCGCCCGCAGCGGCTTTCTCAACGTGGCCGGTGGCTGCTGCGGCACCACGCCGGAACACATTGCGGCCATCGCGCAGGCGGTCTCCCCCTACAAGCCTCGCTGCTGTGGGGCCTTTGGCCTGCCGCGTGCGGCCTGAAGCCGCGGCGCTGCCGCTAAAATAGCGGCTCTCGAGGAGCGTTGCGACGAAGGTAAGGGTGCCGGCCAGCGGCCCACACCGCCGCCAGGCTCGAGAACGTGGCACGCCCGCGCCCGCCGCGCGGCCCCCCACGACGGTTCAACCGCGCTCACCCCTGCTTGCCAGAAGCCGAGGTGAACCGTCGCCCCAGGCCCTGGATTCCATTGGTGTCCGTGCCCTTGTTGCCCCGTTCCATGTCTGATTCCGCACTTGACCTCACGCCCCCGCCCATGCGCTTGTCGGGGCTGGAGCCCGTCTCCATCGACCGGGGCTCGCTCTTCGTCAACATCGGTGAGCGCACCAACGTCACCGGCTCCAAAGCCTTCGCCCGCCTGATCCTCAACGGCCAGTTTGAAGAGGCCCTGGGCGTGGCCCGCCAACAGGTGGAAAACGGCGCGCAGGTGATCGACATCAACATGGACGAGGCCATGTTGGACAGCCAGGCCGCCATGGTTCGGTTCCTGAACCTGATCGCCAGCGAACCCGAGATCAGCCGGGTGCCCATCATGATCGACTCCTCCAAATGGAGCGTCATCGAAGCGGGCCTCAAGTGCATACAGGGCAAGGGCATCGTCAACTCCATTTCGCTCAAGGAAGGCGAAGAGGAGTTCAAGCGCCAGGCCCGTCTGGTCAAGCGCTACGGGGCGGCCACCGTGGTGATGGCCTTCGATGAACAGGGGCAGGCCGACACCGGCGCCCGCAAGATCGAAATCTGCCAGCGCGCTTACCGCATCCTGGTCGACGAAGTCGATTTCCCACCCGAGGACATCATCTTCGACCCCAACATCTTTGCCATTGCCACCGGCATTCCCGAGCATGACAACTACGCGGTGGACTTCATCGAAGCCACCCGCTGGATCAAGCAGAACCTGCCCGGCGCCAAGGTCAGCGGCGGCGTGAGCAATGTGAGCTTCAGCTTCCGCGGCAACGACCCGGTGCGCGAAGCCATTCACACGGTGTTCCTGTACCACGCCATCCGGGCCGGCCTGGACATGGGCATCGTCAACGCCGGCATGATCGGCGTGTACGACGAGCTGGAGCCCACCTTGCGCGAACGCGTGGAGGACGTGGTGCTCAACCGCAGACCCGATGCCGGCGAACGCTTGGTGGAGATTGCCGAAACCGCCAAGGGCGCGGCCAAGGACGACTCGGCCCGCCTGGCCTGGCGCACCGGCGGTGTGAACGAGCGTTTGGCGCATGGCCTGATCCACGGCATCACCGATTTCATCGTGGAAGACACCGAAGAGGCCTGGCAGGCTGTGCAGCCCCGGGGCGGGCGCCCCTTGCACGTGATCGAAGGCCCGCTCATGGATGGCATGAACATCGTGGGCGACCTGTTCGGCCAGGGCAAGATGTTCCTTCCCCAAGTCGTCAAGAGTGCCCGCGTGATGAAGCAGGCGGTGGCCCACCTGGTGCCCTACATCGAAGAGGAAAAACGTCGGCTGCAAGCGGCCGGCGGAGATGTGAAGGCCAAGGGCAAGATCGTGATTGCCACCGTCAAGGGTGATGTGCACGACATCGGCAAGAACATTGTCACTGTGGTGCTCCAGTGCAACAACTTTGAAGTGGTCAACATGGGCGTCATGGTGCCGGCCCAAAAGATCTTGGACACGGCCAAGGCCGAAGGGGCCGACATCATCGGTCTGTCGGGCCTGATCACCCCCAGCCTCGAAGAGATGCAGCACGTGGCCGCGGAGATGCAGCGCGACCCTTACTTCCGAGAGCGCAAGATGCCCCTGCTCATCGGTGGGGCCACCACCAGCCGGGTGCACACCGCGGTGAAGATTTCACCCCACTACGACGGCCCTGTGGTCTATGTGCCCGATGCTTCGCGCAGCGTGGGGGTGTGCTCGGACCTGCTCAGCGACGAACGGGCCACGCGCTTCATCGAAGAGCTCAAGGTCGACTACGACAAGGTGCGCGCCCTGCATGCCGGCCGCAAGGCCACACCGCTGGTGAGCCTGGAGGCCGCGCGCGCCAACGCCACACCGATCGACTGGGCGGGTTACCAACCACCCCGCCCGCGCGTGCTGGGGCGTCGGGTCTTCCGCAACCACGACCTCGCCGACATTGCGGCCTGCATCGACTGGACCCCCTTCTTCCAAACCTGGGACCTGGCCGGGCGCTACCCCGACATCCTGCAGGACGAGGTGGTGGGTGATTCGGCGCGCAAGGTGTTTGCCGATGCTCAGCGCATGCTCAAGCGCATCATCGAGGGCCGCTGGCTGCAGTGTCACGGCGTGATGGCGCTGCTGCCAGCCCAATCGGTGGGAGACGACATCGAGATCTACGCCGATGAGACCGCGGCCGATCGGCGGCAACCGACCATGGTGTGGCGCGGCCTGCGGCTGCAAAGCGAGCGGCCGGTGGTGGACGGTGTCATGCGCCCCAACCGCTGCCTGTCTGATTTCGTGGCCCCGGCCGGCAGCGGCCTGCGCGACCACATCGGCCTGTTCGCTGTGAGTTGCCAGGGGGTGGAGAAGAAGGAAGCGCAGTTCCTGGCGGACCATGACGACTATGGCGCCATCATGCTCAAGGCCCTGGCCGACCGCCTGGCCGAGGCCTTCGCCGAGCGGCTGCACCAACGCGTGCGCACCGACTTGTGGGGCTACGCGCCCGATGAGCAACTCAGCAACGAAGAGCTGATTGCTGAGGCCTACCGTGGCATCCGCCCGGCCCCCGGCTACCCGGCCTGCCCGGACCACCGGGCCAAGCTGGACCTGTTCCGCGTTCTGGGTGCGCAGGAGATCGGCATGGGCTTGACCGAAAGCCTGGCCATGACACCGGCCTCCAGCGTGAGCGGCTTTTACCTGGCCCAGGCCCCAGCCGTGGAGGTGCCACATCTGGCCGAGGCGCTGCAAATGCGCCGCGGCCTGGTGTCACGTGCAGCGGCTTAGTCCAGCTGCGGGGCCAAGGCGCGGCGCGCGTCTTCCAGACCCA
>RFPX01000123.1 GCA_009925955.1 Betaproteobacteria bacterium | reverse complement strand
GCTGAAAAGTCCAAGGGCATCAAGGTGGGCAATGGTTTTGAAGCCGGCGTGACCCAAGGCCCCCTGATTGATGACCAGGCCATCGCCAAGGTGCAGGCACATGTGGAAGATGCCGTGGCCAAGGGGGCTCGCGTGGTGGTAGGCGGCCAACGCACCGGCGAACGCTTCTACACACCCACGGTTCTGGCCAATGTGACAGCCGACATGCGCTGCGCCCGCGAAGAAACCTTCGGGCCGGTGGCACCGGTGTTTCGCTTCAAGACCGAAGCCGAGGCTGTCGAGTTGGCCAACAGCACCGAGTTTGGCCTGGCCGCCTACTTCTACAGCCGCGACATGGGCCGCATCTTCCGGGTTGCAGAGGGCCTGGAAAGCGGGATGGTGGGCATCAACACCGGCATCATCTCGGCCGCCGAAGTGCCGTTTGGGGGTGTGAAGCAGTCGGGCCTGGGCCGCGAGGGTTCTCGCCACGGCATCGAAGACTATGTCGAGATGAAGTACTTGTGCATCGGGGACGTGTTGAAGTGAAGTGGGAGTCTCAAGCCGCTGCTGATCTGGCGCGGCCATGGCGGATGGCAGCGGGCGCGGTGGGCTCGATGGCGGCCTGGGTCACACTGGCCGCAGCCGCCACGCCAACCCACGATATGCAGGCCATGGGCCGCTTTGAAATCGACCGCACCGAAGTCACGATTGGCGCTTTTCGCGCCTTCGTTCAGGCCACCGGCATGCGCACCAAGGCCGAACGCGAGGGCGGCAGCCTGATCTACGAAGCCGGTTGGGAAAAGCGCCCGGGCTGGTCTTGGCAAGCCCCCTATGGCACACCCGGCGCTCCACAAGAACCGGCCGTTCACATCACGCACGGCGAGGCGCAGGCCTACTGCCGCTGGGCCGGCAAGCGCCTGCCCACCGAGGCGGAATGGCGGGAAGCGGCCTACACCGAGCGCCGGACGCAGCCCCCTGCCCCGTTCGTGCAGGGCAAGACCTATGCGTACCCCACAGGCGACACCCCCAAAGGGGCAAATTGCTTGGGCGACTGTGGCAACACCGCTGCCGCGGTGTCGCACGCGGTGACATCGCGCGGGCGAGGACATGCCCCCGTGGGCACCACCGTGGCGGGCGTCAATGGCCTCTACGACATGGGTGCGAACGCCTGGGAGTGGGTCGACGGTGGCCCTGGCCCTGAGCAACCCACGATGGGCGGGTCTTGGTGGTACGGCGCAGGGCCCATGCACCGTGATCACCGCGCCACCAAAGCAGCCGACCTCAGCGTGGTCTACATCGGCTTTCGCTGCGCACGCAGCCGCTGACCTACCCGGTGACGCGTCCGGTGATGCACCCGCTGCGGGTGCGCTCAGCCCGCCGCCACGCGCTGCGCAATGGCCTGCCCCACCTCGGTGGTGCTGGCCGTACCGCCCAGGTCTGGCGTGTGTGGCCCTGAACGAATCACGTCTTCAATGGCCTGGACGATGGCCGCCGCCGCTTGGGCCTGCCCCAAAAACTCCAGCATCATCGCGCCCGACCAGATCATGCCGATCGGGTTGGCAATCCCACGGCCGTAGATGTCCGGCGCCGAGCCGTGCACAGGCTCAAACAGCGACGGAAAGTTCCGCTCGGGGTTGAGGTTGGCTGAAGGTGCGATGCCGATCGTTCCAGTGGTGGCAGGCCCCAGGTCGGACAAGATGTCTCCAAACAGATTGGTGGCGGCAATCACATCGAATCGATCGGGCTGCAACACCAAGCGCGCGCTCATGATGTCGATGTGATGGGCCTGCATGGCCACATCCGGATAGTGTTTGGACATCTCACGACAGCGCCCATCCCACCAAGGCATGCTGATGGCGATGCCATTGCTCTTGGTGGCCAGGTCCAGGCGCTTGCGTGGTCGGCTGCGCGCCAACTCAAAGGCGAACTTCAGTAAACGGTCGGACCCTCGACGGGTGAAGACGCTCTCCTGGATCACGAACTCGCGGTCCGTACCCTCAAACATCACCCCGCCGGCCGAGGTGTACTCCCCTTCCGTGTTCTCGCGAACGATCAGGTAGTCAATCTCGCCGGGCTTGCGGCCGGCCAGAGGGCAGCGCAGGCCTTCAAACAAACGCACCGGGCGCAGGTTGATGTACTGGTCGAATTCGCGCCGAAACTTCAGCAGCGAGCCCCACAGCGACACATGGTCGGGCACGGTATCGGGCCAACCCACGGCCCCAAAGTACAGGGCGTCCATGCCCTGCAGCTGCTGCTTCCAGTCATCGGGCATCATGCTCCCGTGCTGGGCGTAATGGTCGCAACTGGCCCAGTCGATGGGGGTGATGTCCAGCTGAAAACCAAAGCGCGCTTGTGCGGCCTCCAACACCCGCAGGCCCTCGGGCATGACCTCCTTGCCAATGCCATCACCCGGGATGGCCGCAATCTTCAAGGCAGAGGACTGGGCCGGCAGGCGCGGCGCAGGGGGGGTGCGGGTCTCGGTTGTGTTCATACTGCCATTGTGCGCGCTGGACAGAAACCGAATCGGCTATCCTGGATTGCTCGTCCCTGTGCAAGCCTGCCGCGCCTGCCCTAGGATCTTGGCCACCGCCGTCCGCCACCCCGCCTTGACCCCTACAAGCCTCCGCAAGCCCGGCGCTGCTCGAACCCTGGCCGACAAGATCTGGCACCAGCATGTGGTGGCCGAGTCGGGCCACGGGCGCAGCCTGTTGCACATTGACCGGGTGTTTCTGCACGAACGCACCGGCCCCGCGTTGCTGGCGGGGCTGGCCCAAGCCGGCCGCAGTCCCCGCCACCCCGGGCGCGTCATCGGCATCACCGACCACATCGTCAGCAGCCGCCCAGACCGGCTCACCCAGCCCGGCCCGGTGTTTGGCGAAGGCTTTCTGCGCGACTTCAGCCAACACGCCCGGGCGTCGGGCATCGAGTTGATCGACCTTCAGGATCCGCGCCAAGGCATCGTTCACGTGGTGTCGGCCGAACAAGGGCTGGTGATGCCCGGCATGACAGTCGTCTGCCCCGACAGCCACACCGGTACGCTGGGTGGCCTGGGTGCCCTGGCCTGGGGCATCGGCTCCACCGAGGGTGAGCAAGCAGTGGCCACCCACACGCTCCTGCGCCCGCGTCCACGCCACATCCGGGTACAGCTGGATGGACGGCTGCCCGTGGGCGTTTATGCCAAAGACCTGATCCTGGCCCTCATCGCCCAGCACGGTACGCAGGGCGGTCAGGATGCGGTGCTGGAGTTCTGTGGAACGGCCACCGCGGAACTGGACATCGAAGGACGCATGACGCTGTGCAACATGGCCGTCGAGTTCGGTGCCTGGACGGGCCTGGTGGCCCCCGACGATCAGACGCTGCAGTGGCTGGCCGGGCGCCCCGGCTGCCCCAGCGGCCTCGACTGGGACCGCGCCGCCCAAGCGTGGAGCCTGCTGGCGAGCGACGACGCAGCCCCCTGGGACGCGCAGTTGCAGCTCAGGGCCACCGATTTGGAGCCGCAGGTGACCTGGGGTACCAGTGTGGACATGGGCGGCCCCTTGAGCCAAGCGGTACCGGATCCGGCCCGCGCACCGAACGCCGCCACACGGGCTGCCCAGGAGCGGGCCCTGGCCTATATGGACCTGCAAGCCGGCACGCCCATCAAGGGCCTGGCCATCGATGCAGCCTTCATCGGTTCATGCACCAACAGCCGCCTGCCCGACCTGCGCGCTGCGGCCGCCGTGCTCCGGGGTCGCAAGGTCGCGCCGGGCATCAAGGCCTGGGTGGTGCCCGGCTCCATGCCCGTGCGCGCGGCTGCTGAGGCCGAGGGCCTGCACCGCATCTTCGAGGAGGCCGGCTTCGAATGGCGGGCCAGCGGCTGCTCGCTGTGCTTTTATGCCGGAGGCGAAAACCTGGGACCGGCTCGGCGCGTCATCAGCAGCACCAACCGAAACTTTGAAGGTCGGCAGGGGCCAGGCGTTCGTACCCACCTGGCCAGTCCTGCCACCGTGGCCGCCTCCGCAATCGAGGGCTGCATCGCCGACCCGCGTCCCTACTTGGCCGCCTCCGAGAGCATCCGCTTGAGTCACGGAGCCCGCCCATGAGCCGGCTGCAGCCCGTCGTTTCGGTCAGCGGCCTGGCCGCCCCGCTCATGCGGGACAACATCGACACCGACATCATCATTCCCTCGCGCGAGATCACTTCCCCCTCGCGCGAAGGTTACGGGCCCAAGCTCTTCGCGCCTTGGCGTTACCGTGAACCCGGGGGGCCTGAAGAGCCGACCTTCATCCTGAACCGTGAGCCCTGGCGCCAGGCGAAGATCTTGCTGGCGGGTCAGAATTTCGGTTGCGGCTCGTCCCGGGAAATGGCGGTGTGGGCTTTGCAGCAGTTTGGCTTTGGCTGCGTCATTGCGCCGTCCTTCGGGGCCATCTTTCGCAACAACTGCATCCGAAACGGCCTG
>RFPX01000122.1 GCA_009925955.1 Betaproteobacteria bacterium | reverse complement strand
AGATCGTGTTGATGTTGGGGGGCAGTTTCAAGTTGCTGCCCGTTGACCAATACGCACCCATCAGCGGTGACAACGCCTGGACGGTGCTGTTGGACATGTTCATCCGCTATCTCAGCGTCTTCGCCATCCTGACACTGCCTGTGATGGCGGCGATGTTCCTGGCAGAGATGGCGCTGGCGGTGGCATCCCGCTTCGCGCAGTCGCTCAATGTGTTTGCCTTGGCGCAACCGGTCAAGGCCCTGGTGGCCATCAGCATGCTGGTCACCATGATGCCCCGCATCAACCGCGAGGTGATGGCGTGGACCCAAGACATCATGGTGCGGTTCGGGCTGTAGCCCACAGGTGGGTGCCCGATGAGCGAAAAGACCGAGCTGCCGACCCCCAAGCGCCTGCGAGATGCGCGTGAAAAGGGCAACCTCCTGAAGTCTCAGGAGGTGATTTCAACCGTGGTGATGTTGGTGGGCGTGGTGGCCGTCTTCATGGTCTCGGCTGAGCTGCCCAGGCACTTTGGCGTGGCCATTGATGAGACGCTGCGCTTGATGATGTTGGTGGACTCGGGCAGCCAGGCCACACAGTTTGCGGGTGAGCTGGTACGGCAGTTGTTGGCCGTGGCCGGTCTCGTGTTTGGCGCCATCATCTTGGCCGGTGTTTTGGCCAACGTGGGACAGATCGGCTTGTATTTTTCGGTATCCAAGTTCTCGCAGGGTTTGGACGGCCTGAATCCGGTCAACAACGCCAAGAACCTGTTCTCCTTGAAGACCCTGACGCAGTTCGGTGTGAACCTGGTCAAGGTGGTGATCATCCTGGGCTTGGCGTGGTGGTTCATCGGCAACCAGAAGGGTTTGGTGGAACAGATCTATCTGTGCCGCACCGATGTACTTTGCGGCCTGCGCGAGTCCGCCTTGATTTCGTTCAAGCTGCTGTTGTGGACCACCTTGGCGATGGTGCCGGTGGCCGTGATCGATTGGGCCATCCAGCGCTACTTCTACATGAAGGACCTGATGATGAGCATCGATGAGGTCCACCGGGAGTACAAGGAGCAGGAGGGCTCACCAGAGATGAAGGGTCACCGCAAACAGGTGGCCCATGAGATCGTCAACGAGGATCCGGCACCCCGGGCGCGGGACGCCAGCGTGGTTGTGCGCAACCCGACCCATGTGGCGGTGGCACTTCGCTACGAACCGGGTTTGGTCCCGTTGCCCTACGTCATCTGCAAGGGAATGGGTGTGCAGGCCGAGCGGATCATTGCCGAAGCCGAGCGGCATGGCGTACCGACCTTCGAGGATGTGCCTCTGGCCCGAGGGCTCAACGATGCCTGTGAGGTCGGTGATGCCGTGCCTACGGCGTATGTGGAGCCGGTCGCACGCGTGATCCGGTGGCTGTTCTTGAACTATCCCCAGCGGGTATTCGATGGCGAGGATCGGCGAGTACGAGAGGCGGTGACCGCCGCAAGGCCCCTGGTTCCGACGACCTATCGTGAAGGCAGCACCTATGGTCAGGCCCGAAACTTCGGCAACCGTGAGCCCACCTGAGCCAGCGGCCCTGGGCTCAGACGGGGGTACGCCCGCGGTCGGCCCTGCGAGCGTGCGTCTCGTCGAGACGTGCCTTCGCCTCCAAGGCCTCGGCGGCCTTGATGATGGCGTCTTGCTGCTCGGGACTCAGCTTCAGCGACCGCGGGTCCAGGCCCTTTTCGAGCAGGCCCGACTGGGTCAAGAGCGCCATCAGCTGCGACTCCCCTTCGGCCAACAATTCGTCGATGGCTTGACCGCTGCGTTTGGCCCGCAGCGCTTGGATGATTTCGCGATGGACCACCATGGAGCGGATCTTAACGCTGCAAGGGCTGAGACCTGTAGGGGCGGGGTGCTGCGGCACCACTGTGTTGAGGAGGATTCGAGATGATGGATACCCAGGACTTTTGCAACCGCTTGGGCTTGGCGCAAGCACCCGGTGCGCAAGAGCAGATCCTGCTTCCCGGCGAGGTGCGCCTGCAGATCGATGGGCAGGGCTGGACAGCGATCTTCGAGCAGCTTGCCGGAGATGACGCCGCCATGCGCGCCAGCTTTGACCTCAGCCAGCAGCTGCCCGCTCTGGTGCCCTTCCTGACGCGATCGGGCCGGGTGGGTTTGCAGTGGCGAAGTCGCTCCGCGGTAGACGATGCTGCCCAAGCCGTTCTGGCGCTTCGCGCAGCGTTGCGGTTGCTGGTGCCGGCCTGAAGCAGCGGGTTGACCGGCCTGGCGGTGCGGCCGGTCGGACGGTGCATGGGCATATGGGGGGACCACATCAACTAAACTTTCAGGACCCCTGGCAGGCCGAGGCGTCCCATGCTCCCACAACCTTTTGTCCTCATCGTTGAAGACCACCCGCTGTACAAACAGGCTCTGGTGAGCCTGATGCGCATCAGTTTTCCCGACATCCAGGTCGAGGGAGGCGGCAGTGCGGATGACGCCTTGTCGTTCTTGGCCCGTCAAGAGGACGCCGTGCTGCGCCGCTCGGTGGTGATGCTGGACATGTCCTTGCCAGGGCTGTCGGGCTTGGAGCTGGTGGACCGTGTGCACAGCGAATACCCTGATGTGCAGCCTGGACGGTCTGCAACGGGTGCACCTGACCTCCCGCCAGCTGGAAGTGCTGGGGCTGATCTGCCAGGGCTTGACCAACAAGCAGATCGCCGATCAACTCGACATCATCGAGGCCACCGCCAAGGCCCATGTGTCGGCCATCTTCAAGGAGCTGGGCGTGGTCAGCCGCACCCAAGCACTCCTGGCCGCCCAACGCTTGGGGCTGCGAGAGCAACCGGCCTGAACACGCCGCTGCGGGGTTGGGCCATCGGAAAACGCAGGCCACCCGATAATCGGGCAGGAGGCCCCTTCGGTTGAACTGGAACGGCTACTACTCTGCCAACGACCTGCTGGCCTTGATCCTGGCCATTCAGGCCGTGCTGTTCTGGCTGGCCAGGCGGCACACGGGGCTGCCGTACTTTGCCTCCATTTCAGCGGGTCTGGTGTTGGCCAGCCTGGCCTGGGGCACCTGGCATTGGCAAGGCGTGGGCCGCCCGCTGGTGGATTGGGGGTGGTTCTGGGCACAGCCCCTGTTCGCCGGTGGGGTGATGTTCATCGGTGTCGCGCTGAGCCTGTACCTGCCGCTTTCGGAGCGTGCGCGGCGGGTGATGCTGTGGTGGATCGTCGCCCCCCAAGTGACCTACCTGTTGATCAACACCCTCTTGCTCTTGTTGGGCGTGGAGGTGGTGCGGGTGTGGATGCTCCTGATTCAGATGCCCACCATACTGGCCATTGGCGTGGTGGCCCTGGCTTGCGAGCGGCGTGAGCCCGGCGTGGGCCACGCCGTATTGGGCGTGGCCATTCTGAGCATGCCCGTGATCACCGTTTGGGTGGCGGCCTCGGGGGGAACCACCACCGTGCTGCGTTTTTGGACGGGTATTCCCCTGGTGCTGGTGACCCAGACCATGCTCACGGTGACCCTGCTGCGCGACCGCAGGCTGCTCAACAGCGAAGTGCAGAAGCGGCGGGAGGCGGAGGTGGGCCTGCAGACCCTGAACCAGGATTTGGCGCTGAGGGTCGATGAGCGTACCGCAGAGCTTCGGGAAGTGATCGAGGGCCTGGAGAGCTTCAACCGCAACCTGTCCCACGACCTGCGAGGGCCTTTGGGTGGGATCGACATGCTGGCCTTCTTGGCACAGCAGCAGCTTCGGGCCGGTGATGTGGCGGCCACCGAGACCCAGCTGCGCCTGATCAGCGAGCAGGCCCGCGAAACCCAGCGAACCCTGGACTATCTCTTGTCTCTGGCCCGCACCCTGCACGACGAGGTGCGCTGGCAGCGGGTGGACCTGGACGCCTTGGTTGAGTCAGCGGTGCGCCAGGCGGAGATCAGCGTGGTTTCCAAAGCGCAGGGCAGGCCTCTGCCCAAGGTGGTGGTGGAGCCTTTGGGCAACGGCATGGCCGACCCGGGCTTGCTGCGGCTGGCGCTGAACAACCTGATCTCCAACGCGCTGAAGTTCAACATGGACCGGCCCGATGTCGTGGTGGTGGTGGGGCGGGAATCTTCGCTGAAGTCGGAACTGGTGATCACCGTGCAGGACAACGGCATTGGCTTCGATGACCGTCACGCGGAGCGGCTGTTCGAACCCTTCTCGCGACTCAAGACGACCGATATGGTGGCTGGATTTGGGCTGGGCCTGAACATTGTCAGCCGTGCCGTCCGGCGCATGGGCGGGCAGGTTTCGGTGCGCGCCAAACCCGGGGGCGGTGCGCGCTTTCGGATCACCATTCCCCATGCTGACGCGCACAGCTGAGCGGTGCTAGCGCCCCAGGCGCAGGCAAGGCTTCCGGGATAATCGGGGCATCCCCTTTGTGCCCTAAGGCCTCCTATGCGCCCACAACGCCGACGATTCGCCCCCGCGCTGGGC
>RFPX01000121.1 GCA_009925955.1 Betaproteobacteria bacterium | reverse complement strand
AACCTGGTGGCGGTGATCACCAACGGCACCGCGGTGCTGGGCCTGGGCGACATCGGCCCGCTGGCCGCCAAGCCCGTGATGGAAGGCAAGGGCGTGCTGTTCAAGAAGTTCGCCGGCATCGACGTGTTCGACATCGAGGTCAACGAGAAGAACCTCGACAAGCTGGTGGACATCATCGCCGCGCTGGAGCCCACGTTCGGCGGCGTGAACCTGGAAGACATCAAGGCCCCAGACTGCTTCTATGTGGAGCGCCAACTGCGCCAGCGCATGAAGATCCCGGTCTTCCACGACGACCAACATGGCACGGCCATCGTGGTGGGCGCGGCCTTCCTCAACGGCCTGAAGGTCACCGGCAAAGACATCAAAAAGGTCAAGCTGGTGGTGTCGGGCGCCGGTGCAGCCGCCTTGGCCTGCCTGGGTTTGTTGGTCAAGCTGGGCCTGCCGCGCGAAAACATTTGGGTGACCGACCTGGCCGGCGTGGTCTACAAGGGCCGCACCGAGCTGATGGACCCGGACAAGGCCGAGTTCGCGCAAGAGACGTCCCACCGTACCCTGGCCGAGGTCATCGAGGGCGCCGATGCCTTCCTCGGCTTGTCGGCCGGCGGCGTGCTCAAACCCGAGATGGTGGCCCGCATGGCCGCGCAGCCGCTGATCTTCGCCCTGGCCAACCCCACGCCGGAGATCATGCCCGACGAGGTCAAGACGGTGCGGGACGACGCCATCATGGCCACCGGTCGAACCGACTACCCCAACCAGGTCAACAACGTCCTGTGCTTCCCCTACATCTTCCGCGGTGCGCTTGATTGCGGCGCCACCACCATCACGGTGGACATGGAGATTGCCGCGGTGCATGCGATCGCCGAACTGGCACAGGCCGAGCAAAGCGAAGTGGTGGCGGCCGCCTACGCGGGTGCCACGCTGAGTTTCGGGCCCGAATACCTGATCCCCAAGCCCTTTGACCCGCGCCTGATGATGAAGATCGCCCCGGCCGTGGCCAAAGCGGCGGCCGCTTCAGGCGTGGCCCGTCGTCCCATCCAGGACTACGACGCCTACCGCGAAAAGCTGCAGGCCTTCGTGTACGCCTCCGGCACCACGATGAAGCCCATCTTCAACATCGCCAAACGCGCCCAAAACAAGCGCGTGGCCTATGCCGAAGGCGAAGAAGAGCGCGTGCTGCGCGCGGCCCAGGTGGTGGTGGACGAGGGCCTGGCGCGCCCCACCCTGATCGGCCGTCCGGCCGTGATCGCCCAACGTGTGGAGACCTTCGGCCTGCGCCTGAAGGAGGGCCGCGACTACGAAGTCGTCAATGTGGAACACGACGACCGCTACCGCGACTTCTGGCAGACCTACCACGCGATGACCGACCGCAAGGGCATCACCGTGCAGATGGCCAAGATCGAGATGCGCCGCCGGCTCACCCTGATCGGCGCCATGCTGCTGCACAAGGGCTATGTGGACGGCATGCTCTGTGGCACCTGGGGCACCACGCAGCAGCACCTGTACTACATCAACCAGGTGATCGGCCGGCGCAAGGGTGGCAGCTTGGCCACCCCGCAGGACGTGCCGGTGTATGCCTGCATGAACGGGCTGATGCTGCCCGGCCGCCAGGTGTTTCTGGTCGACACCCATGTGAACGACGATCCCACACCGGAAGAGTTGTGCGAGATCACCGCCATGGCCGCTGAAGAAATGCGGCGCTTTGGCGTTCAACCCAAGGCCGCCCTGCTCAGCCACTCCAACTTTGGTACAAGCGACCACCCCTCGGCCGTGAAGATGCGCCGCACCCTGTCGCTGCTGCGCGAGCAGGCCCCATGGCTGGAGGTGGACGGCGAGATGCACGGCGACCTGGCCCTGGACAGCACCGCCCGCAAGGCCCTGATGCCGCGCACCACCCTGTCGGGCGAAGCCAACTTGCTGGTGCTGCCCAACATCGATGCCGCCAACATCGCTTACAACCTGCTCAAGACGGCCGCCGGCGGGGGGATTGCCATTGGGCCGGTCCTCTTGGGGGCCGCCAAGCCGGTGCACATCCTCACCCCTTCGGCCACGGTGCGCCGCATTGTGAACCTGACGGCCTTGACAGTGGCCGACGCCAACGCCGCCCGATAGCACCAATCTTGTGCATCTATTCTTCCGCTGAGCTTTGGAGCGAAGTGAGTAAACACTGATAACCGTATTTTTCGGATTGACACAGGGTCATGCCTTGTCGTTTTGACCGGGCTTCGCTATGATCGTGTCAGTCAGATTAAGGGTTAACCCGTGTTTTCGAGCGTCGGATCATCGCCGGCCCCGGTGCCCCGTCAGTGGGGGCTTGCTTTTGCGGATCGGGTGGTGAGCCAGGCTCCCCGCCGGTCCCGCAGACGCCTTGGCGGGGTTTGGGCCTTGGCACTGTCCTGGGGCGTGGGCCTGTCTGCCGCGCTGCCTGTTCAGGCCAAGACCGACCCGGCATCCGAGTTGCCCACGGTCAGCTTGCAGGCCTTGCCGCAGGAGGCCCGTGACACCCATCGCCTGATCCTTTCGGGGGGGCCTTTCCCCTACGACAAGGACGGCACGGTGTTCGGCAACCGCGAGCGCCTGTTGCCCGGCAAGCCCAGGGGCTTCTACCGCGAGTACACGGTGGAGACCCCCAGGGCGAAGAACCGCGGGGCGCGGCGCATCGTCTGTGGTGGGGAACCGCCGGTGCGCCCTGAAGTCTGCTACTACACGGCCGATCACTACGCGAGTTTTGCCCGGATCGCCCCCTGATGGTCGTGTTGCGTTTGCCTTGAAGATTTCCGGAGGAAGAAGAACATGTTGCTGCAGACCGTTCGACCCAACATCGTGCAGGCCATCCGCGCCTACCGGGTGGACGACCTGATGCGCGCCGCGCAGGATGCGGGGCACCACTTTCTTTATGCGAACGTGACCGATGCGCAGTCCAAGCAAGAGGTCCTGGAGCTGATTGCCCAGGCCTTTCTGTTCCCGTCGCATTTCGGCAAGAACCTGGACGCCTTGTATGACTGCATGACCGACCTGGTGCACAAGGCCGGCTCGCAGCGCGGTTTCGTCGTGGTGTTGGAGCAGTTGCCCGACAACCGCGGGTTCGATCGCGAGGCCCGGGAACAGTTGCTCGACGTCTTCCGCGACGCCGCCGACTTTTGGGCCGAGCGCAAGATCCCCTTCCGCTGCTTCTATTCCTTCGCGGTGTCCCACTCGGACAACACCGCTTGGGACAAGGTGGCGGAAACGCCGGCGCCGATGGCCGAGGCCAAGCCCAAGCCCGCCGCCAAGACCAGCTCCGGCCCTTCGTTCAGCGCCAACATGCCGATGATGAGCAGCGCCTTCGACACGGCCATGTGGCTCAACGCCGCTTAAGGCGTGGCCCGGGGGCGCCAAGCCCCCTGTACCTCAGCACGGCCGGTTCACCGGCCGTTTTTCATGGGGCTGCGCCTGCCGAGGCACCGGCGCCTGTGGCCTCAACGGCCATGGCCAGCTGCACATACTCGGCCACCGGCACCTCTTCGGCTCGGCGCTGCAGGTCGAATGGGGCGGTGTAGCCCCGGGCCTGCAGCCACTGCCCCAGGGTATGGCGCAAGAGCTTGCGCCGTTGGGAAAACGAGACCTGCACCAGCTCCTCGAACAGGCGCACGTCCAGCGCCGGTGCATCGGAGCGCGGCACCAGGCGCACCACGGTGGAATCCACGCGCGGGGGCGGGTCGAAGGCTTCGGGAGGCACCTCCAGCAAGGGCTCTACCGTGAAGCGCCATTGCAGCATCACCGACAGCCGCCCATAGTCGGCGGTCTTCTCGCGCGCGGCCATCCGGTCCACCACCTCCTTTTGCAGCATGAAGTGCTGGTCGGCGATGCGGTGCGCGAAAGGCAGCAAGGCAAACAGAATGGGGGTGGAGATGTTGTAGGGCAGGTTGCCCACCACCCGCAGCGGCTGTCCCGCCGCGTCGGCCAGAGCGGCAAAGTCCACGCTCAAGACATCGCCCTCCACCACGGTGAGCCCCTCGCGCTTGCGCAGGCGCGCGGCGAGGTCGCGGTCGAGTTCGATGACGGTCAGGGCCTTGCAGCGCTGCAGCAGCGGCGCGGTGAGTGCGCCCAGGCCGGGGCCGATTTCCACCAGGGCTTGGCCTGGCTGCGGCGCAATGGCCTGCACGATGTCCCCGATCACCCCCTCATCGGTCAGGAAGTGCTGGCCGAAGCGCTTGCGTGCAATGTGGCCCATTCGGCTCAGATCTGCGGGGCTTCGCGGCGCTCGACGTAGGCGCGCGAACGCATCTCCTTGATCCACTCACCGTAGGCCTCATCGAACTTTTGTTCGCGCAAGGCCGCGCGGGCCTGGTCGCGCAACTGCTTGTTGTCCAAAGCGGTTTCACGGCGTTCCACCACCTGGATCAGGTGCACACCGAAGCGCGAGACCACGGGCTCGGACAGGCCGCCTGG
>RFPX01000013.1 GCA_009925955.1 Betaproteobacteria bacterium | reverse complement strand
ACAGCCCGTCGCGCGCAGCCCAGACGACCTGGCCTTGTTGCCCTACACCTCGGGCACCACCGGCTTGCCCAAAGGGTGCATGCACACGCACCGCACCCTCATGGCCAACGTGGTGGGCACCTGATGGTGCTGGCCGGTGGTGGTGCGGCCATGCCGCAGGCCGTGGCGCAACGCCTGCTCGATGAGTTCCAGCTCAAGTTCGCCGAAGGCTACGGGCTGACGGAGACTGCGGCGCCCAGCCACTCCAACCCGCCGGATCGACCCAAGCTGCAGTGTCTGGGCATTCCGATCTTCGGCGTCGATTCGCGCATCATCGACCCGCAGAACCTGCAGGAGCTGCCGCAGGGTGAGTCCGGTGAGATCGTCACCCACGGCCCCATGGTGTTCAAGGGCTACTGGAAACACCCGCAGGCCACCGAGGAGGCCTTCATCGAGTTGGACGGCAAGCGCTTTTTCCGCACCGGGGACCTGGGCCGAATCGATGAAGACGGTTACTTCTTCATCACCGACCGCCTCAAGCGCATGATCAACGCCAGCGGCTTCAAGGTGTGGCCGACCGAAGTGGAGCTGCTCTTGTACAAGTGCCCACTGGTGTTGGAGGCCTGCATCATCTCCACGAAGGACAGCTACCGGGGCGAAACCGTCAAGGCGGTGGTGGTGCCGCGTCCGGAAGCGGCTGGGCAGGCCACCGAGCAGGCCATCATCGATTGGGCGCGCCAACACATGGCCGCTTACAAAGTGCCGAGGGTGGTGCAGTTTGTGGAGCGCCTGCCCAAGAGCGGCTCGGGCAAGGTGATGTGGCGCCTCCTTCAAGACGAGGAAAACCGCGCAAACCCTGGGGCATGATGCCCCTGGGGCCACTCGATTCGGGCTAAGCTCCGCACCCTCAGAACCTGCGGCCCCAGGGGCCTTCGTGCACATGACTCTTCGACGCTTTTCGTTCACCGTCAGCCGCCCGGGCGCGGTGAAGGCCCCGGCACTGTGGGCCCTGTGCGCTGCCGCTTGGTGCGCGTCCTCCGTTCAGGCTCAAACCGCACCCAGCCCTGCGCAGCCTGCACGCCCGGCGGCCACGACGCCGGCCAAACCAGCCCCTGCAGCGGCGCCTGCCGCCACGCCGGCGATGGTCGGCGGGAAGAAGGTGATGACGCGCGACGAATTGCGGGCATGCCTGCGGCGCAACGACGAGCTGAAGGTGCGCGTCCAGGACCTGGACGACCAGGCCACTGCCATCAACGCGCAGCGCCCGGAGATCGAGCAAGGTCTGGAGGCCATTCGAGCCGAGCGTGCCACCTTGGAGGCCCGTGCCGTGCGGATCCGCGAGTTCCAGCCCAAGATGGTGGCCTATGGCCAGAAGGTGGAAGCCTTCAACCGGCGTATGGGCGAATTGGGTGCCAAGTCCCGCTTGACCACCAGCGAAGGCCGCGAACTCGAGGACATGCGCAAGCAGATCCCCGAGCTGGAGGCCGAGCGCAAGGCCCTCAACGAGGAACGCGAGCGCCTGCTCGACGGCTATGAAGACAGCATCAAGGCCTTCGCCGCCAAAGCCAAGGCGGCGGAGGAACGCGCGGCTGAATGGAACCGGCGCAAGTCCCAGCATGCGCAAGACAACGAGGACCTCACCGCTTCGTCGTCTGATTGGCGCCGCGATTGTGCAGACCGTCCCTACCGGGAAGACGACGAAAAGGCCATCCGCGCCGGCCGCTGAGCGGCGCGCAGCGCCCACCACTACCGCAGGCCTGACGACAGCCCTCGATGCCCATGAACCCATCCGCCACACGTTCCACCGACAACCCACTGCTGCAGCCCTGGACCCGACCCTTTGGCTTGGCGCCTTTTGAGCTGATCAGGCCCGATCACTTCGAGCCGGCCTTCGCTCAAGCCATGGCTGATCAGCGCGCCGAGTTGGATGCGATCGCACAGCAGCTTGAAGCGCCGACCTTCGACAACACCGTAGCGGCCTTTGATGCATCCGGGCGCTTGCTGGCAAGGCTGGAGGGTGTGTTCCACAACCTGTGCGCCTCGGAAACCACGCCTGAGCTTCAGGCGGTGCAGCGGCGGCTGGCCCAGCCCCTGGCTGCCCACAACAACGCGGTCTACATGCATGCCGGCCTGTTCGCACGCATCAACGGTTTGTTCGAGCAGAGAAGCAGCCTGGGCCTGGACGCGGAGTCGCTGCGCCTGCTGGAGCGCGTGCACCTGGACTTTGTGCGTGCCGGCGCCCGGATGGAAGGTGCCAAACAGGCGCGGTACGCCCAGGTGATGGAGGCACTGGCCGACCTGCACACCCGCTTTGGCCAGAACGTGCTGGCCGACGAGTCGGGCTACACCTTGCCGCTGCAGGGCGAATCCGATCTGGCGGGCTTGCCGGCCTTCGTTCGAGATGCGGCGGCGGATGCGGCCCGCGTGCGGGGCCTGTCGGGCCATGTGATCACCCTGTCGCGCTCGCTGATCGTGCCCTTCCTCACCTTCAGCGAGCGAGCCGACCTGCGCGAGAAGGCTTGGCGTGCCTGGACCTCGCGCGGTGAACATGAAGGACCGACCGACAACCGAAGCATCGTCAAGGACATCCTGACCCTACGGGCCGAGCAGGCTGCGCTACACGGCCACCGGTGCTATGCCGACTTTGCACTGGAAGACACCATGGCGCAGCGCCAGTCGGCCGTCATGGGTCTGTTGAACCAGGTGTGGGAGCGCGCCCTGCCGGCCGTGGAGGCCGAGCGCGCGCAACTGCAATCACTTCAGGCCACGCTGGGCCGCAGCGGGGTGATCGAGGCGTGGGACTGGCGTTACTGGGCGGAGAAAGTGCGCCAGAGCACCTATGCCATCGACGATGCACAGGTCAAACCCTACTTCTCGCTGGACCGCATGGTGCAGGCGGCCTTCGACTGCGCGGGGCGCTTGTTTGGCCTTCGCTTCGTGCACCGGTCAGACCTGGTGCTGTACCACCCAGACGTGAAGGCCTATGAGGTCACGCGGCAGGACGGCACGGCTGTGGGCCTGTTCTTGCACGACAACTTTGCTCGGCCCACCAAGCGCAGCGGCGCTTGGATGAGCGCCTACCGGCTGCAGTCGGCCTTGCCCGATGCAGCCGAGGGCCGGTCGCCGCAGCGGACCTTGCCCATCATCGTCAACAACAACAACTTCGCCAAGGCCCCGCAGGGGCAGCCCACCCTGCTGAGCTTTGACGATGTCCGAACCCTGTTTCACGAGTTCGGCCACGGCCTGCACGGCTTGCTGTCGGATGTTCGATTCGAACGGCTGTCGGGCACCCAGGTTTTGAGGGACTTCGTCGAGTTGCCGTCGCAGCTCTTTGAGCATTGGATGGGGCAGACGCAGGTGCTGCAGGAGCACGCGCGCCACGTGGTGACGGGCGAGCCGATTCCACTGGCGCTCATCGACAAATTGCAGGCTGCGCGCAACTTTGGCCAGGGGTTTGAGACGGTCCGCTACACCGCCAGCGCACTGACCGACATGGCGGTGCATGGTTTGGGGGCCGACCAGTTGCCCGACGATGTGGTGGCCTTCGAGTCCGAGGTCTTGGCCCGTCGCGGTTTGCCCGCGGGCGTCGGGCTGAACCACCGCTTTACGCACTTCCAACACCTGTTCTCGGGATCTTCGTATGCGGCGGGCTATTACGTCTACCTGTGGGCCGAGGTTCTGGATTGCGATGCCTTTGAGGCCTTCAAAGAGGCGGGCGACATCTTCGATCCGAACACCGCCCAGCGGCTGCTGCGTTGCATCTACGCCGCGGGCAACCGTGTTGAACCTGGGCAAACCTACCGTGAGTTCCGCGGGCGTGATGCACGGGTGGAGCCGATGCTGCGCGACCGTGGCCTGATTCCGGAAGAAGCCTAGAGGTCCCGCTTGCAAGCCACCGTATCGAACGCCTGAACACCGCAGGACCCGGGTGGTGCAGTTCGGCGCCCGGGCCTGTCCATCCACCGATTCCTTGGAGACCACCATGTTCCGAACCGCCATCGCGGGCAGCCTGCCCAAGCCCTCCTGGTTGGCCGAGACCCACAAGCTGTGGCCGCAGTGGCGCGCCCAGGGCGAGGAACTGGCCCAGGCCAAGCTCGACGCCACACGCTTGTGGATCAAGGCTCAAGAAGACGCGGGGCTGGATGTGATCGGCGATGGCGAGCAGTCGCGCCAACACTTCGTCCACGGCTTCCTGGAGCAGGTCGAAGGCATTGACTTCGATCACAAGGTGGAGATGGGCATTCGGGCCGACCGCTACAAGGCCATGGTGCCGCAGGTGGTGGCGCCGCTGCGGCTGAAGGGGCGGGTGCACCAGGCCGAGGCCCAGTTCCTTCGCGCCCACACCCGCCGGCAGATCAAGTTCACGCTTCCTGGGCCCATGACCATCGTGGACACGGTAGCCGATCGCTTTTACGGTGACCGCATCCAGATGGCCATGGCCTTTGCCGAACTGCTTAACCAGGAGGCACGTGCCCTGCAGGCCGATGGCGTGGACATCATCCAGTTCGACGAGCCGGCCTTCAATGTCTACATGGCCGAAGCGGCCGATTGGGGGGTTCGTGCCTTGGAGCGTGCCGCCCAGGGGCTGACCTGCAAGACGGCGGTGCACATTTGCTACGGCTATGGCATCCAAGCCAACATCGATTGGAAAAAGGGCCTGGGGCATGAGTGGCGGCAATACGAAGCCGTGTTCCCGGCGCTGGCGGCCAGTTCCATCGACCAGGTGAGCCTGGAGTGCATCCACTCCCATGTGCCGCCCGAACTCATGGCCCTGCTGGAGGGCAAAGAGGTCATGGTGGGGGTGATCGATGTGGCCAGCGACACGGTGGAAACGCCGCAGGAGGTGGCCCAAACCATTGAGCAGGCGCTTCAGTTCGTTCCCCGACACCGCTTGATTGCGTGCACCAACTGCGGCATGGCGCCCATGCGTCGTGAGGTGGCTGAAGCCAAGCTGCGCGCGCTGGCACAAGGCGCAGCCTTGGCCGCGCAGCGTCAGGCCTGAGAGGGCGTTTCAGAAAGCCGACGGTGCTTCCAAGCGCAGCGGCCGGCCCGATGCCGGGTGCTGCAGCTCCAGCGTGTGGGCGTGCAGCATCAAGCGCCCAACCCCGGGCTCGTCAGCCGAAGGCCTGCCGTAGAAGCGGTCCCCCACGATGGGCAGGCCAATGGCACTGAGGTGAACCCTGAGCTGGTGCGAGCGGCCGGTCACCGGCGTCAGCCACAAGCGGCTACGGCCCTGCAGGCTTTCGACCACGCCCCCATCCTGTGCGACCGCTGGGCAGCCGTGACCGTGGTGGGGCCCCTGAGCCCAGGCGTAGTGGGTCACCGAGGGCTTGCCACCGCGCGCGTCCACCTGCTGGCGGGGGCGATGTGGCCAGTCGATCCGCAAGGGCAGGGCGATGGTGCCTTGCCGTGAGGGCGGCCGCCCCCACACCAACGCTTCATAACGCTTGGCGATGCCGCGCCGCTCGAACTGCCGTCCGAGGTGGGCGGCGGCTTCCCGGTTGCGTGCGAAGGCGATGAGACCCGAGGTGTCCATGTCCAGCCGATGCACCACCCACAGCGGTCCGTAGGGCTCCATCAGACGCAAGAGGGCGCTGTCGTGGTGTTGGCGCAGCCGGCCCGGTACCGACAGGAGGCCAGAGGGCTTGTCCACCACCACCAGGTGCTCGTCCAGGTGAATGACCGTGGGCAAACCGGGGGCGGGCTCGTAGGTCCAGGCAGAGGGCTCGTGGTTCATGAACAGGGTGTGGGGTGCGCTGGCCCGGCAAACTGGGCCCTGGGCTGAACGCCGGCCGATGCTAATCCGTCTGAAGACGCCTGAGGGGGTATTCGGCTGTGGACGGCGAAGGGCCCTGGGCCTGGTTCAGAATGCGATATGGTGCGCCATTCCGTCGACCAGACGCGAGCCCAGCAACGGTGCAGGCCCCGATGCCTGACCCTACAGCCCAGCCCACCGGTTGGGCACACAACATGATCAAGATCCCTTATTCCCTCACGGCCACCGCATTTTGCGTGGGCCTGTTGTCCCTGAGCCTGCCGCTGCAGGCGCAAACGGCCACGCCCACCGGCGCTGCGGATGCCCCTTCCGGCAAGTCGACCGGGGGCAGCGCTGCAGGTGCCGCCGGACAGGGCGGCGCCACCGCGCCCGGGGCCAACCGACCCGCTGCAGCCGCTGCTCCGGCCAGCGGCACCCAGCGGGTGGACGTGACCAGTGGGCGCCCTTCTGACCAGCAGGAACGGCGCAACGCCACCGCATCCAAGATCGTGATCGGTCGGCAGGAACTGGAACAGTTTGGGGACTCCAACACCCTGGAGATCCTGCGCCGCCTGCCTGGCATCACGATGCCCGGCGCACCGGGGCGCGGCGGTCCTCCGCGCATGCGCGGCCTGGGCGCGGGCTATACCCAGATCCTGATGGACGGCGAGCGGGTGCCGCCGGGCTTTTCGCTGGAAAACGTGGCCCCTGACCAGATTGAGCGGATTGAAATCCTGCGGGCGCCCACGGCGGAGACCGGCGCGCGCGCCATCGGTGGCACGATCAACATCGTGATGCGAGAGGGCTATCGGCGTCGCTTGAACGATGTGCGGGTGGGCCTGGGCTACGAGCGTGGTCAGTGGCAGCCTGGTGTGTCTTGGACCCGCAACGACACGATCGGCGAGCGCTGGATTTACAACCTCACCGCCACGGCCTTTAAGCGCGACACCGATGACCGCAATGTGGGCCAGACCACCTCAACCGACCTGGTGACGGGGCGCACGCTGCTGGCGCAAGAAGAAAGTGCGCGCGCCTTGAACAAGCGCGAGGGCATGAACATCAACGGCCGCCTGCAGTGGCGTGGCCAGACGGGCGATTCGGCCCTCATCATGCCCATGTACATCCGCTCCACCGGCACCACCGACCGTACGAGCACCTTGACGCAGTCGGTGGGCAGCACGCCGGCGCCCTACGCCAGCAGTGATTCCCATGGCAGCGGCATCTTTGAGCTCGCCCGCGTGGGCGCCAACCTGAACCTGCGCTTTGGCGACACCCGCACCGAGTGGCGTGTCAACGCCAACCGCAACCGCTTTGACAACCAGAACCTGCGCCGAGAGTTCGGTGCGAACACGCTCACACCCTTGCGCGTGCTCGACGACGACGCGGCCATCACCGACCGTGGCGCCTCCTTGAACTTCAAGGCCTCTCGCTTGATGGCCAACCAGCACAGCTTGGTGGGTGGCTTTGAGCTGGAGAACAACCGACGCGACGAAAACCGCCTGACCCTGCAAAACGGGCGTCCGCTGTTGGCGGACTTTGGCGAAAACGTGTCGGCCCGCTCGCAGCGCTTGGCGGCGTATGCCCAGGACGAGTGGAGCTTCAGCCCGCAGTGGTCGGCCTACGCGGGCTTGCGCTGGGAGGGCATCCAAACCGAAGGCGACAGTGGTTTGGGCAGCAGCCGCAACCGCAGCAGCGTGTGGACGCCCCTGGCCCACACGGTTTGGAAGTTCGACCCCAAGGGGCGTGACCAGATTCGCGTGAGCCTCACCCGGAGCTACCGTTCGCCCACGCTGCAGAACCTGATTTCGCGGCCGTCCTTGAACACCCGTTTGCCCGCGCCTGGCCCCAACTCGGCCACACAAGCGGACCGCGCTGGCAATCCGGATCTCAGGCCCGAGTTGGCCACCGGCGTCGATGTGGCCATCGAACGGTATCTGTCCAACGGTGGCATCTTGAGCGTTAATGTGTTCCACCGGGAGTTGACGGACTACATCCGCAACGTGACCGCCTTGGAAAGCGTGCCCTGGTCCAACGTTCCGCGCTGGGTGTCTCGCCCGCAAAACGTGGGCGGCGCCTACACCCAGGGCATTGAGTTGGAGGCCAAGTTCCGCCTCAATGACTTTGTGGCCGCTGCACCCCGCATCGACGTGCGCAGCAACCTCAGTGTGTTCAATTCAAAGGTTGATGCCGTTCCCGGGCCCAATGCCCGCCTGGACGAGCAACCCCGGGGCACCTTGAACCTCGGCGGCGACTACCGGGTTCCCGGCCTGCCCCTGAACATCGGCACCAGTGTGAACCTGACGCCGGGGTATGAGACCCGCATCACCGAAACACAGTACCGTGAAGTGGGCTTGAAGAAGGTGTGGGACGCCTACGCCACCGTGAACCTCAACCGCAACACCCTGCTGCGCTTGACCGCCAGCAACTTCATCGTGCGCGACTACGTGACCGGCAGTGTGGTGGTGACGGAAACCACGCGCGAGGCAGGGCGCTTGGTCGAGCGCACGCCCGTGAACCTGAGGGCTGGGCTGGAGTTCAAACTCTAAAGGCCACCGAACCGGCCAGGCCCGCAAGACGAGCGCTGACAGCCAAGCGCCCGCAGCGCTTCGGAGCCTGGCGCGTTCGGGGTTGACAGGGCACAACGCGGCCTCACCACGTCGCTTCCCAACGCTGCTTCCCAACGCTGCTTCCATTTGCGATGCTGACTTTCTTCGAACGGCGCCTAGACCCCTATCCGGCTGCCGAGCCCGGCACACCCCCACGAGGCTTCGGTGCTTTCCTGTGGTCGGCCACACAGGGCTTGCGCCCCTTGATCCTGGGCATGACGCTGTGCACCGCGTGCATTGGCATGTTCGAAGCCTTGTTGTTTGCCATGCTGGGTCAGGTGGTGGATTGGCTGACACAGACCCCGGTGGGGGAGTTGTGGGCACGCCAGCAGTCCAACCTTCTGCTCCTGGCGGGCATCTTGTTGGCCAGCCCATTGCTGGTGTTGCTTCAGACCTTGATCAAGCATCAGGCCCTGGCCGGCAACTTCCCCATGCGGCTGCGCTGGGTGTTTCACCGGCACATGCTGGGCCAGAGCTTGTCGTTCTACCAAGACGAGTTTGCGGGCCGGGTGGCCACCAAGGTGATGCAGACGGCGCTGGCCGTGCGGGACACCTGGATGATCGTGGCCGATATCTTGGTGTTTGTGGCGATCTACTTCATCACCATGGTGGCCGTGGTCGGTTCCTTCGACCTGTGGGTGCTGGCGCCTTTCCTGGGATGGCTCCTGCTGTACACCGTCGCCTTGGTGTGGTTTGTGCCCCGTCTGGGCAAGGTGGCACGTGAGCAGGCCGATGCCAGGTCTCTGATGGTGGGCCGCATCACCGACGCCTATACCAACATCGCCACGGTCAAGCTTTTCAGCCATGGCAAACGGGAAGCCGCCTTTGCCAAGGGCGCGATGCAGGAGTTCATGACATCGGTCCACGCCCAGATGCGCTTGATCACGGGGGTGGAGGTCACCAACCACGTGCTCAGCATGGGCCTGATTGGCAGCACCGCCGGTGTCACCGTTTGGCTATGGGCCAATGGCGACGTGGGCGTGGGCGCAGTGGCAGCGGCCACGGCCATGGCGCTGCGCCTCAACGGCATTTCCCACTGGATCATGTGGGAGTTCGCCGCCTTGTTTGAGCACATCGGCACGGTGCAAGACGGCATCACCACGCTCAGCCGCGCGCCCACCGTGGTGGACGCCACCGACGCCAAGCCACTGAAGGTCCAGCAGGGGGCGGTGGAGTTTCGGGGGGTGAATTTTGCGTATGGCGCGGCGGCCGACGCCCCCTTGGTGCTGCAGGACCTGAACCTGCACATCCGGCCCGGCGAAAAGATCGGTTTGGTGGGGCGTTCCGGAGCGGGCAAGAGCACCATCGTGAACCTCCTGCTGCGTTTTTATGACGTGCGCAGCGGCCAGGTGCTGATTGATGGGCAAGACGTTCGCCAGGTGACACAAGACAGCTTGCGCGCCCAAATCGGCATGGTCACCCAAGACACCTCGCTGTTGCACCGCTCGGTGCGCGAGAACATCCTTTATGGCCGACCCGACGCCGGCGACGAGGCGATGATGGCCGCGGCGCGCCGCGCCCAGGCCCACGAGTTCATTGGCAGCCTGACCGACCCCAAGGGCCGCGTTGGCTACGACGCTCATGTGGGCGAGCGGGGCGTCAAGCTCTCGGGCGGCCAACGCCAGCGCATTGCGATTGCGCGGGTGATGCTCAAGGACGCGCCCATTTTGCTGCTGGATGAAGCCACCAGTGCGCTTGATTCCGAGGTGGAGGTGGCCATCCAGGACAGCCTGTACCGCCTGATGGAGGGCAAGACGGTGGTGGCCATTGCCCACCGCCTGTCCACCATTGCGGCCATGGACCGCCTGATCGTGCTGGACAAAGGGCGCGTGGTGGAAGAGGGCACCCATGCCGAGTTGCTGGCCCGACAAGGGCTGTATGCGCGCTTGTGGGCCCACCAAAGTGGCGGCTTCCTGGGCGAAGAGGCCTGAGTGCGCGCCCGGGCCTAGGCCGACGCGAGCAGGGCCACACCCAGGGCCATGGCCGCTGCACCCGCCAAGCGCAGCCCGGTGTCACGCTCGGCCAGCAGGCGCCCACCCAGCAGTGCAGCAAACAGCATCGACACCTCGCGTGCCGGCGCCACGTGGCTGACCGGCGCCAGGGTGAAGGCCACCAGCACCAACATGTAGGCCGCGGGACTGCACACGGCCACCACCAGCGCGGCCTTCCACTGCGTTGACCACACCTGCACGGCACGGTGCCGGTCGCGCCACACCAGGGGTGCCAGCCAGGGCAGGCGCAACACATTGGCGAAGTAGTCGTAGACCAGCGGTGACAGCAGGGCCACCCGCATTGCATAACCATCCAGGACCGTGTAACAGGCGATGGTCACCCCCGTCAGCGCCCCCCACAGCAAGCCCAGCCTCAGGCGGGCCGCCTCTTGGGCTGGTAAACCTTCGCGGCGCCATCCCGGGCCGCCGGCCACCAGCCAAATGCCGGTGCTGACGGCCAGCAAGCCGGCCACGCTGATCACGCCCAAACCTTCGTCCAGCCAGATGGCCGCACCAAAGGCCGTGAGCAGTGGGCCGCTGCCCCGGGCCGTGGGGTACACCACGGTCAGGTCAGCCTCCCGGTAACCCTTGAGCAGGGCCAAGAAATAGAGCACGTGGATGAAGCCGCTGAGCCCCACCAGGGCCCAATCACGCGCCTGCCAGCGGGGCAGTTCGGCCGGCCCCCATACCCACAGCAGGGGTGACCACAACAGGGCGATCAGAACCACC
Organism: Betaproteobacteria bacterium; assembly: GCA_009925955.1. Taxonomy (GTDB): domain Bacteria; phylum Pseudomonadota; class Gammaproteobacteria; order Burkholderiales; family Burkholderiaceae_C; genus RFTU01. Next base: position 4,667 of record RFPX01000013.1, on the reverse strand, counting down.
ACCATGAAGAGGAAGTGGTGGTCACCACCCGAACGCTTGGCCACCAGGTTCCAGCCCGCATGCAGCAGGGCGGCCAAGAGAACGATGCTCAGGGCCAGGGCCGACATGGGCGCGATGCGAACAGGGACATGTCCCGATTGTGGCGCCGACCCTGAATCCATCAGGGCCTTTCAGCTGATCCATCAGGGGGGGTGCCGCGGTGCCGACGCCATTCGCACGGATGGCGCCTCAAAGAAGGACAATAGCGGGTTAGCCAGCCCACCATGAGCACCCCACTGGATTCCCCGCCGCGCCCGCCCCAGGCAGCGCCCAAGCCCCAGGCCAGCCCCAAGGCCCTGACGGCCTACCGGCCCTATTGGGCCAAGCGTTTTGGCACGGCGCCGTTTTTGCCCACCAACCGGGCCGAGATGGACGCCCTGGGCTGGGACTCGTGCGACGTCATCATCGTCACCGGCGACGCCTACGTCGACCATCCCAGCTTTGGCATGGCGGTGATCGGGCGCACGCTGGAGGCGCAAGGCTTTCGGGTGGGCATCATCGCCCAGCCCGACTGGAACAGCGCAGAGGCCTTCAAGGTCTTGGGCCGCCCGAACCTGTACTTCGGTGTGGCCGCGGGCAATATGGATTCGATGATCAACCACTACACGGCTGATCGCAAGGTGCGCAACGATGATGCCTACACGCCCGGTGGCGTGGCAGGCAAGCGGCCCGACCGCGCCACCCTCGTGTACACGCAGCGCTGCAAGGAAGCGTTCAAGGACGTCCCGGTGGTGATCGGCGGCATCGAGGCCAGCCTGCGCCGCATTGCGCACTACGACTACTGGCAGGACAAGGTGCGCCGGTCGGTGTTGATCGACAGCAAAGCCGACTTGCTGCTTTACGGCAACGCCGAGCGGGCCATCGTGGAGATCACGCATCGACTGGCACGCAAGCAGCCGATCGAGAGCATCATCGATGTGCGCGGTACCGCCTTCATGCGCAAGCCCGATGATCCGGATTTGCATGGCTGGTTCGAGGTGGACTCCACTGAAGTGGACCGACCGGGCAAGATCGATGCCCTGCTCAACCCCTACCTCGGCATGGAGGAGAACGCGCAGGCCAACGGCGAAAGCTGCCAGGCCGCCGAGGCCGGGCAGGGCCTTCAGCCTGCCACACCTGCCCAATCGGACTCACCGGGCTCACCGGCCCGATCCGCTTCCGCGGCCCCTTCAGCCCCCTCCGTCCCGGCGGAGCAGGTGGTGCGCCTGGTTCGCCGACCCCTGATCAAGCAGGACAGCCGCGCCCTGGTGACGCCTCGTGACAAGACCGTGATCCGCCTGCCGGCCTATGAACAGGTCAAGAGCGACCCGGTGCTGTATGCACACGCCAGCCGCGTGCTGCACCTGGAAACCAACCCCGGCAACGCGCGTGCCCTGGTGCAGCGCCACGGGGAAGGCCACACGGCCCGCGAGGTGTGGATCAACCCGCCACCCATTCCGCTGACCACGGCGGAGATGGACCATGTGTTCGACCTGCCCTACGCGCGCAGCCCACACCCGAGCTACGCCGACGCCAACGGCAGCCACGACCACAGCACCAAGATCCCGGCCTGGGAGATGATCCGCTTCAGCGTGAACATCATGCGCGGCTGCTTCGGCGGCTGTACCTTTTGCTCGATCACCGAGCATGAGGGCCGCATCATTCAAAGCCGCAGTGAAGACTCCATCATTCGTGAGATCGAAGACATCCGCGACAAGGTCAAAGGCTTCACCGGTGTGGTCAGCGACCTGGGTGGCCCCACGGCGAACATGTACCGGATCGGCTGCAAGAGCCCCGAGATCGAGGCGGCCTGTCGCAAGCCCTCTTGCGTGTACCCGGGCATCTGCCCCAACCTGAACACCGACCATGGCCCGCTGATCAAGCTGTACCGGCGCGCCCGCACCCTCAAGGGCGTCAAGAAGATCCTGATCGGGTCGGGCCTGCGCTACGACCTGGCGGTGGAGTCACCCGAGTACGTAAAGGAACTGGTCACGCACCACGTGGGCGGCTATTTGAAGATCGCGCCGGAGCACACCGAAGGCGGCCCGCTGTCCAAGATGATGAAGCCCGGCATGGGCACCTACGACCGCTTCAAGGAGCTCTTTGACCGGTTCAGCGCCGAAGCGGGCAAGCAGCAGTTCCTCATCCCTTACTTCATTGCGGCACACCCCGGTACCACCGATGAAGACATGATGAACCTGGCCTTGTGGCTCAAGAGGAACGGCTTTCGCGCCGACCAGGTGCAGACCTTCTACCCCAGCCCCATGGCCACGGCCACGGCGATGTACCACACCTCGCTCAACCCCCTGAAGGGGATCACGCGTGATTCGGCGCGCGCCGAAAAGGTCGACATCGTCCGCGGCGAGAAGCGCCGCCGGCTGCACAAGGCTTTCCTGCGCTACCACGATGCCAACAACTGGCCGCTGCTGCGCGAAGCCCTCAAGTCCATGGGGCGGGCCGATTTGATCGGCAACGGCAAGCACCACCTGATTCCAACCTGGCAGCCCGACACCGATGGCAGCTACCAAAGCGCACGCCGCAAGAACAGCACGCCCACGGGCGTGAGGACCTCGCCGGTCACGCAGGGGCGCATCCTTACCCAGCACACCGGCTTGCCGCCCCGCCCGGGTGTCACCCGATCGTCGGGTACGGCAACTCCAGCGGCCCCTAACGCCAACAGGCCCAAACCCGATGGCCGCGGGCGTACAGCAGGCCCCTCCAGTGCCGCCAAGGCTCGAGCACCGGCACAATCCACTCCACGCAGCAGTCCCTCGCCCCTGCGCCCGTCGCGCAAGGGTCCCACTTCGCGCTGAAGTCGAGCGCTCCACGCTCAAGGACATCGTCGATGAAATGGTTGCGGTTTGCCCACGCGGGCCAGCAGGGTTTTGGTGCGCTCGAGGGCGAGACGGTTCGGGTGTTTGCCGGTGAGTTGTTCGGCGACCATGCGCCCACGGAACAGGTCTTGCCGCTGGCCGATGTGCAGGTGCTGGCACCCTGCCAGCCCACCACCGTGGTGGGCCTGTGGAACAACTTCCATGCCTTGGCACAGAAGAATGGTTGGACGCCGCCTGCGGAGCCGCTGTACTTCATCAAGGCGCTGGGCAGCCTGGCCGGCCCGGGCAGCACCACGCCCGCAGCACCCGAGGCTGTGGGGCGTGTGGCCTTTGAGGGTGAGCTGGCCATCGTGATCGGCCGGCCCACGCATGCCGTTTCCGTCGAGCAGGCACCGGCCCACATTGCCGGCTACACCTGCGCCAACGACATCACCGCCATCGAGCTGCTCCACCGCGACGCCAGCTTTGCCCAATGGACCCGGGCCAAAGGCCTGCCCGGCTTTGGTGTGTTCGGCCCGGTGATCGAAACCGATTTCGACCATGCAAAAGCCACCCTGCGCACCCGCGTGGGTGGCCGCGAGCGGCAGAACTACGCCCTGTCCGACATGATCGTGCCGCCCGCCCAATTGCTCAGCCTGATCTCCCAGGACATCGCCTTGCAGCCCGGCGACCTCATCCTGTGCGGCACCTCACTGGGTGTGTTGCCGATGAAGCCCGGTACCGAGGTGGAGGTGGAGATTGATGGCATCGGCGTGCTGCAGCACCGGTATGGCTAGGGCCCCGTTCTAAGGGCCGGCCACGCAAGAAGGTCAATCGAGAAGGCACACAGGTTCACGGCGCCAAGGCCGGTGCGTCCAACAGCGCCTGCACGTCGGCCGCTGCTGTGTACCCCTGAACCGAGATGCGCAAAAAGCGCCGACCTTCGTGCTGGGTGACGGGGATCTCGATCCGGCTGTCTTCAAACAAGCGCTGCTGCAGGTCTGGGGGCAGGTGAGGCGGCAGCGGGACGGCCGCCATCTGCGCGAAGTCTTGGTCACCAGCGATGGGCGCAAGGCCCCAGCGCCGGCACAGCGTGTGCATCGCGCGCACGGCGGCTTCATGACAACGCGCCTGCACAGCAGGCCAGTCGTGTGCCTCCTGAAACGCGATGGCCTTCGGCAGCGCCAGCCAAGCTGAAACATCGCGCGTGCCCAGCCATTGCAGCCGGCGTTGCAGGGTGTCGGCTCCGGTATACCGGTTCAGTGCAGCCACTGCTGCATGGCTGGGGTCACCATGGGCTTGCAGGCCTTCGGCCACATGGCCCCAGCTGATCACGGGGGCCTGCAGGTGGGCATGGTGCTCAGGCCGCACATGCAAAAAGGCACTGCCCTTGGGGCCACACATCCACTTGTGCCCGTTACCGGTGTAGAAGTCCGCGCCCATCGCTTGGAGGTTCAGCGGTACCTGGCCCGGTGCGTGTGCGCCATCGATCAAGGTGAGCACCCCGCGTGCGCGCGCTGCGGCACACAGGTCACTGACCGGAAAGATCAGGGCCGTGGCCGAGGTGATGTGGCTGAGGAAGATCAGGCGGGTGCGTGGCGTCACCTTGGCCATCAGGCGGTCCACAAAGCTGGCCGCTTCAAAGGGCTGGGGAATGTCGACCTTCCGGTAGGCGGCGCCGCGTCGCTCACAAACCCACTGGAAGGTGGCGTCGCAGGCCCCGTACTCGTGGTTGGTGCCGAGCACCTCATCCCCGGGCTGCAAAGCCAGGGACTGCGCCACGATGTTGACACCCGTGGTGGCATTGGGCACAAAGGCCAAGTGTTCGGCATGGGC
>RFPX01000120.1 GCA_009925955.1 Betaproteobacteria bacterium | reverse complement strand
GAGGGCTTCGCCAGAAAGCTTCAGAAGGATGCGTCGGTAGGCAGGCATGCGCGGCAGTAAAGGCTTTCGACAAACACCCCAGTGTAAGGGGCGAAAGGGCGGCTCGGCGGGGCCGGCGCGCAATCGGCTGGCCCACACCTGCGGCAGCGGCGAGCCCACCGGGCTGCCGCCGCGGTCAGCGCCTTACTGCGCCTTGCTGGCCGCCGCCACCTGGGCAGCCACCTCAGCGGCAAAGTCGTCCTGCTTCTTCTCGATGCCCTCACCCACCACGTACAGGGTAAAACCCTTGGCGGTGGTCCCGGTGGACTTCAAGTAGGCCCCAACGGTCTGCTTGCCGTCGGCCGCTTTGACGAAAACCTGGTCCAGCAGGGAGACTTCCTTGAGGAATTTCTGGACCGAGCCTTCCACCATCTTGGCCACGATGTCGGCGGGCTTGCCCGACTCGGCCGCCTTTTCGGTGGCAATCTTGCGTTCTTTTTCCACCAGTTCAGCGGGCACTTCTGCGCTGGACAAGGCGGCAGGCTTCATCGCGGCGATGTGCATGGCCGTGTCCTTGGCCGCCACGTCGTCGCCATCAAACTCGACGATCACGCCGATGCGCGTGCCGTGCAGGTAGGAGGCCAGCTTGCCACCGCCGGCATAGCGCTTGAAGCGGCGGATGGTCATGTTCTCACCGATCTTGCCGATCAGGCCCTTGCGCACATCTTCGACCGTAGGGCCAAAGGATTCCATGCTCAGGGGCAGGGCCGACAAGGCGGCCACGTCGGCCGGGTTGTGGGAAGCCACCAGCTCGGCGCAGGCCTTGGCGAAGGCCAGGAAGGCGTCGTTCTTGGAAACGAAGTCGGTCTCGCAGTTGATCTCGATCAGGGCGCCAGTGCTGCCGGATACAGCAGCCGAAATGACACCCTCTGCGGTGATACGGGCGGCCGCTTTGCCGGCCTTGTTGCCCAGCTTCACGCGCAGGATCTCTTCGGCTCGGACCATGTCGCCGTCGGCCTCGGTCAGGGCCTTCTTGCACTCCATCATCGGCGCGTCGGTCTTGGCGCGCAGTTCAGCCACCATGCTGGCGGTAATCGCAGGCATCTCGTCTTCTCCATCGGTTTGAAAAAAGGGGCCGCGCAGGCCCCCTTGGGAATGTGGGTGCCGGGTCGATCACGACCCCGGCTGCAGCGAACAGGCCCTTACGGACAGGCCTGAGGGCCGCTGGGATCAGGCCCCTTCGTTGACCTCAACGAACTCGTCGCCTTCGCCGCCGGCCACGGCCTGCGCCAGTTCCTGCGTCGCGTTGGCCTTGCCGTCCAGCACGGCGTCTGCCACGGCGCGGGCATACAGGGCCACGGCCTTGGCGGAGTCGTCGTTGCCAGGGATCACGTAGTCGATGCCATCAGGCGAGTGGTTGGTGTCCACCACGCCAACCACCGGAATACCCAGCTTGTTGGCTTCTTGAATGGCAATCTTGTGATAGCCCACGTCGATCACGAACAGAGCATCGGGCAAAGCCGCCATATCCGCGATGCCGCCAATGTCCTTTTCCAGCTTGGCGATCTCGCGCTGGAACATCAGGGCTTCCTTCTTGATGGCGGGCTGCGTGCCAGCCTCCACTTGAGCCTGCATGTCCTTGAGCTTCTTCAGGGAGCCCTTGACCGTCTTGAAGTTGGTCAGCATGCCGCCCAACCAGCGTTGGTCAACGTAGGGCATGCCGCAGCGCTGCGCTTCGGCGGCCACCACTTCGCGGGCTTGGCGCTTGGTACCCACCAGCATGATGGTGCCCCGGCGCGCGGCCAACTGGCGAATGAACTTCATGCCGTCCTGGAAAAGCGGCTGTGTCTTTTCCAGGTTGATGATGTGGATCTTGTTGCGATGGCCGTAGATGAAGGGGGCCATCTTGGGGTTCCAGAAGCGGGTTTGGTGACCGAAGTGCACACCGGCTTCCAGCATTTCACGCATGCTGACGGACATGATTTCTCCTAGAAGGTTGGGTCTAGAATCCCGCCGAAATTCCGCTTCGCAGCCCCTGGAACAGGGTGCTTGCCGAACCGAAACACCTCTGGTGGCTGGATCCGCGATTGGCTCACCCGAATTCGGGTAAACCCAAGGAGTATAGCAGGCTTGGCCCACGCCCCCTGGCGCCCCCACCGCATGCCGAGCCCGAGCGGCGCTTGGCCCTTGTGGAACGCGAAGGCCACCCGCAGCCTAGAAGCCCAGGCTTCGACTGGACATCCCGCGCCCAGCCTTTTGGAGCGTGCCGGCGCCGCCGTGGCCCGGCTGGCCGTGGCCGTAGCGCCCCCTGGTGGCCGCGTCTGGGTGCTGACCGGATCAGGCCACAACGGCGGCGATGGGTGGGTCGCGGCGCGGCGGCTGCAGGCGGCAGGCTTGGCGCCTTTGGTGTGGGAGGTGCAGGCCGCCAACAGCCCTGAAGCCCGCCGCGCTCGGCAGCAGGCTGTGGAGGCGGGACTCACCGTTCGGCCTTGGCCCACACGGCTGGGGCCGGGCGCCCACGAAGCGCTGCCCACCGTGCCCAGCCAGGGGCTGCTGATCATCGATGCCCTGCTCGGACTGGGCGCCCGCTCACCGCTGCCCCCGCCCGTGGCCGAGGTGATCGGCTGGGTCAACGCCTGCACCCAGGCGCAGCCCGGCGTGCGCGTGCTCAGCGTCGACCTGCCCAGCGGGCTGCACCCGGACACCGGTGCACGGCTGCTGGATACCCAAGGCCAGCCGTGTGCCGTGCGAGCCCACCACACCTTGAGCGTGCTGACGCTCAAGCCCGGCCTGTACACCCATGAGGCAGGCGAGGTGGTCGGTGAAGTTTGGTTCGATACCTTGGGCGTTGAACCGCTGACACCGACGCCGCCGGACGCGCCAGCCGCCCACTTGGTGCCCACCGAGGCCCTGGCGCTCCTGCGCAGCAGCCGTCTACAGGCCAATGGCCAGGCACGGGCAGGCGGTCACAAGGGCAGCTTTGGTGACGTTTGGCTGATGGGCGGCGCACCGGGCATGGTGGGCGCACTTCGACTGGCCTCACGCGCGGCCGTGGCGGCCGGCGCCGGCCGCGTGCACCGGGTGGAACTGCAAAGCGGCGTCGCGCCCGGACCATCGGAGTCCCGCGAAGGCCGCCAAGAGCCCCCAGGGCTGGTGGATGACCTGGCGCCCGAGGTGATGACGCGCACGGTTTCCGACCTGGCCCGGGCCAGCTTGGCACCTGCCGTGGTGGTGGCCGGCTGCGGGGGCGGCACCCTCATTGGCCCGCTCCTGCCAACCCTGCTCAGCCGGGCTTGGCGCCTGGTCTTGGACGCCGACGCGCTGAACGCACTGGCCGCAGAGGGGACCTTGTGGGCCCGCCTGCAGGCCCGTCCACACCATGGTGCTCACACGGTGCTGACGCCCCACCCGCTGGAGGCCGCTCGTATGTTGGGCGTGACCACCGCACAGGTCCAGTCGGACCGCTTGGCCGCCGCCCAGCGCCTGGCTGACCGCAGTGGTGCCACCGTGGTGCTCAAAGGTGCCGGGACGGTGGTGGCCACCCCAGGCCAGGTGCCCTGGATCAATGCCAGTGGCAACGCACGCTTGGCCACCGGCGGCACCGGGGATGTCTTGGCGGGTTGGATCGCAGGTGCCTGGGCCAGCACCCATGCGCAGGGCACGAGCCTGCACGATGTGGTGGCCGCCTGTGTGCACCTGCATGGGAAAGCGGCCGATCGCCTGGAGGGCGAGACTGGGCAGTACCGGTCCCTGGTGCTACCGGCCTCAGAGCTGATCGCCGAGATGTCGCGCGAGCTGATGCGCACAGGCCACGGCCATCAGCCCTGAAGCGGTGGCAGCCCAGAACACCGATTCAAAGCCCAGGTGCTGCGTCAGCAGGCCGCCGCCCAAACCACCGAGGACACCCGACAGACCGTAGCCCAAGACGGCGTAGAGCGCCTGCCCCCTGCCCCGCAATCGGCCCGGGAAGAAGACCCCCAGCTGCGCGGTGCAAGCCGCATGTTGGGCCGCGAAGGTGACGGCATGCAGCAGCTGCGCCGCCACCAAGACCGCCATCACATGGCCCATGGATGCGATCGCAGCAAAGCGCAGCACGCACAAGACCGCGGCCCACCACAACCAGCGCACCGGCTCCAAGCGCCCCGCCCAACGAGCCCCCATCCAAAAGAAGGCAATCTCGGCCATGACGCTGACGGCCCACACCAATCCCACCGCCGACTTGCCGTAACCCAGCTCATCCAGGTACAGGCTCAGAAAGGTGTACAGGCTTGTGTGGCCCAGGACCGTGAAGAAGATGGTGGCAAAGAACCACTGTACGCGGCGCTGGCGCAGGACCTGCCACACCGAGCCCTCCTGCACCGTGGTTTCCACCGCGGCGTCTACCCGGGAAGGCAGGCGGGCAGCGGCCACGCACAGCAGCACCAACAGGACACAAACGACCCAGGGAAAGGCATCGA
>RFPX01000119.1 GCA_009925955.1 Betaproteobacteria bacterium | reverse complement strand
AGCATCACGCCCTGGATGAGGATCACAGCCAACAAGGTTCCAGCCAGGCTCTTGAGCCCACCCAGGATGGGGTAGGCAATGGCAAAGGTGGCCAGCAGGATGCTGAAGTTGTTGTGTTCGATGTGGGTGGCGTAGTGCGCGAACACCCCCCCGCCCAGGCCGGCGATGGCCCCTCCGATGCCGAAGGCCGACACCTTGGCGGCCGTCAAGTTGATGCCCGCGCTTTGCGCGGCGAGTTCGTCTTCACCCACGGCGCGCCAGATGGTGCCGATGCGGCAGCGGTCCAGCCACCACAGCAGCAGCATGACCGCCGCCACCAACACCCAGATCAGGAGGTTGACTTCAAAGGTGGTCCAACCGTTGCTGGGAAAGTAGCGGATGCCACCAAAGCCCAGGCTTCCGTCGGGGCCTGCCAGGCCCGTGGGTGTTTCCACGCGCCAGTGGAGGTTGAAGAAGAACAGGCGCACGATTTCCGCGAACGCGGTGGTGGCCACCACCAGCATCAGCCCTTTGACGCGCAGGGCCGGGAAGCCCACGGCCACCGCCACGAGACCGGCCAGCAGCGAACCGACGGCCAAGGCCAGTGCAAGCGGCGCATCCCACATGGAGGTGAGCATGCCCGCCGCATACGCGCCGATGGCGAAGAACGCGCCCTGCGCAATGCTGACCTGCCCGGTGTGCAGCACGCACCAGGCCGAAAGCCCCAACAGGGTGTGGATACCGATGACTTGGGCCAGGCCGAGATAGAAGTCCATGGTGTGTCCTCCGCCTGGGCTTTAGTCCCGCCCGCCCGGTGCGGCAAACAGCCCGCCCGGACGGAACACCAAGAACACGAAGAGCAGCAGCATCACGTAGATGTCGCGTTCGCTGACCCCGCGCAGGAATTGGAAGAGGTTTTCCGCCCCGCCCACGATGAGGCCGGCCACGATGGCGCCCGGGATGCTGCCCAGGCCGCCAATGACGGTGACCACCAGGCCTTTGACGGTCAGCGGCAAGGTCATCAGCGGCGACAGCACGCCGATGGCCGCCCCGGCCATGGCCCCGGCGGTCCCGCCCAGCAGGCCCGCGATGATGAAGGTGCTGGCATTCGTGGTGTTCACGCTCATGCCGCACAGTTGGGCCGCCACCGGTTGCTGTGCCACCGCGCGGGTGGCCAGGCCCAGCCGGGTGCGCTTGAGCAGCTGCATGAGCAAGACCATGGCCACGCAGCCCAGCCCAAACACGAAGATGAGGTCACCGCGCAGGAAGAACTGCCCGATCTCAAAGTTGGAGCTGGCAAACAGCGCCGGGTAGTTCTGCGGCATGCCGTAGGTCAGGTGAGAAATCAGCTCCTCGATGGCCAAGAGCATGCCCACGGTGGACATCAGCGTGGCCAGCGGATTGTTCAGCGGAATGAAGCGAAAGCAGATCAGGTAGATGAGCCACCCCAGGACACCGCCCATGACCGCCGCCGAGGCATAAACCAATGGCGTGGGCACGGCCGTGACGACGATCAGCGACAGATACGCCGCGCCGATGGAGGCGGCCGCGTACGACAGGTTGATCTTGTGCATCACGCCGAAGATGAGCGTGAAGCCGATGCCGATCAGGGAGTAGGTGGTGCCGAACAGCACGCCGTCGATCACCGACTGCGAGAGGTCCAACAGGTCGAGGAGGTCCATCGCCAAGCCCGAAGGTTTAGAAGTGGGCGGTGGCCGGGCAGGTGCCCGGCCACCGGATCAGGTCTGCTTACTGGGCGGGCGTGTGGGCCACCGTCCAGTTGCCACCCTTGGCCTGCACGAACAGGAAGGGCTTGATGGCCTCGCGGTCGGCCGTGCGGCCGACCTTGCCCAACAGGCCTTGGGTCTCCTTCATCGTGGCCAGGGCCTGGCGCATCTTCTGGCGATCGGCCTGGATGGTGTCGGGCCGGGCCATGATCTTCTGCTGCTCGATGATGGTCTTCAGGGTGAAGACGTTTTCAAAGGCGGCTGCGCTGTGCAGGTCCATGTTGTACTTGGCGTTGATGGCCTGAACGGCTGCCGCCGCTTCGCGCGCTTCCTTGGTCACCGGCGCAAAGCTGGTGGGGATGATCAGGCCCTCGGCCTGCACGCCACAGCCCTGCAGGGTTTCCATGCTGGAAGAGGAGGTCAGGCCAATGACCATCTTGGGCTTGACGTTTTGCCGGGCCATTTCCTTGAGCACGCCGCAGGTGGTGAAGGGGTGTGCCGAGATGGCCACCACGTCGGCGCCCGCACGCTTCATCTCACGCACCTGGTTGGAGAAGTTGGTGTCGTTGAGCAGCCACTCGGCTTGGCCCTTGACCTCCAGGCCGTTGTTCCCGGCGTGCGTCTTGATGACGTTGAAGGTGGAGTTGCTGTGGGCGAAGTCCTTCTCCACGCCGCCAAAGAAGGTCTTGAGCTCGGGGCGGGTCGCCTTGATCCACTCGAACACCGACTTGTACATGTTGGTTTCGCTGGGGACGTTGCGGAACGACCACTCCGAGATGGACGCCAGGCCACCCTTGGCCGCCACGTCGGTGTAGATGGGGAACTGGATGCCCGAGTCGGACGCATCGCCGGCCTTCTTCTGCAGGATGCCGAACACGGGCTCGGCCACGTTGGAGCAGCTGGGGCCAATGGCCACGAAAGCGTCTTGCTGCGCGGCGATGCGGCGCAGTGCGTTGATGCCCTCTTCCGGTGTGCAGCGGTCGTCCAGGTACTCGATGACCAGGCGGGCTTTGCTGCCGTCGCCCAGCGTCACGCCGCCGGCCTTGTTGATCATGGCGGCCGCGGCCTGCATGGAGGCTTCGCTTTGCTGGCCGAAGATGCCCACGACCCCGCTCTTGGCGCCGAAGCCGTAGATCTTGATCGTCTTGTCTTGTGCAGCAGCCGTGCCAGCCATTGCAAGCGCTGCAGCGGTGGCCAGCGCGGAACCGAGGATTCGAGAGGTTCGTGTCATGACAGTCTCCAGTGGTGTTGAACCAAGTGTGTGGGTTAACCCGAAGGTGCGGCCCGTTCTGCGCAGACCTGCTGCACCGATGGTGCGATTGCAACTGTGACCACAAGCGAAAGCCCTGGCTATTTCAATGGAGGCAATGCTGCGTTAAGGCCGCCGCAACAAGTGACTTGCCCATGGCGCAAGATAGGTTTCGCGCAAAAGCAATTCCACACCGCACGGTGCGATTCCCACAATGACAACCATGTTGAAGAGGAGGAGCCCGTGATGGGGCAATCCAATCCCCGTGGTCCTATGGATGGCATCCTGGTGGTGGCCTTGGAGCAGGCGGTGGCTGCGCCCTACTGCAGCAGCCGCCTGGCCGATGCTGGCGCACGCGTGATCAAGGTGGAGCGGCCCGAAGGAGACTTTGCCCGTGGGTACGACACCACCGCCCACGGAGAGTCGTCTTACTTCGTGTGGATCAACCGCGGCAAGGAGTCGATCGCCCTCGATCTGAAGCAAGCGCAGGACCTGAAGGTGCTGCACAGCATGCTGGATCAGGCCGACGTGTTCATCCAAAACCTGGCGCCGGGGGCCACGCAGCGGCTGGGCATTGGGTCCGACGAGTTGCGACAGCGCCACCACCGCCTCATCACCTGTGACATCAGCGGCTACGGCGACAGTGGCAAGCTCACCAAGATGAAGGCCTATGACCTGCTGGTGCAGGCCGAAAGTGGCCTGGTGTCCATCAACGGCGCGCCGGGTGACTGGGGCCGCATCGGGGTGTCGATTTGTGACATCAATGCGGGGCTCAACGCGCTCATCGGCATTCAACAAGCGCTAATCCGACGCGGCCAGACGGGCCAGGGGTCGGCGGTGAAGGTGTCGCTGTTCGACTCGGCCGCGGAGCTCATGAGCGTGCCCTACCTGCAAGCCCGCTACGGCGGCAAGGCGCCTGAGCGTGTGGGATTGAAGCACCCCACCATCGCGCCCTACGGTGCCTTCACCTGTGCCGACGGACGCGACATCCTGATCTCCATCCAGAACGAGCGCGAGTGGGCCGACTTCTGCCGCGAGGTCTTGCGCGATGCATCGATGATCCAGGACCCCCGCAGTTGCGACAACAACGCCCGCATGCGCAACCGCGCCTGGGTCGATGGTCGGGTTTCCGAGGTCTTTGGCGGCCTCTCCAGTGCGGCGGTCATCGACCGGTTGACCGCAGCTCAGACCGCGTATGGCAGTGTCAACAGCGTGCACGACCTCATCGAGCATCCCCAGTTGCGCACCCGCCGCATGGCGGTGGGCACACGCGCGCTGGAGGTGCCGGCCTTGCCCTGGGTCACCGAGTGGGATGCCCCGCAATACCGACCCGTGCCGCGCCTGGACGAGCACGGCGCCGCGCTGCGCGAGGAGTTTTCTGCCGCCACCGTGGCCGCTGCCGGCAACTGAACCCATGCTTGAAGCGGCACCGCCGCGTGCCCAGGAGACCCTCACATGAACCGACTTGCCGGCAAGACCGCACTGATCACCGGTGCGGCCAGTGGCTTTGGCGCTGAGATGGCGCGCTT
>RFPX01000118.1 GCA_009925955.1 Betaproteobacteria bacterium | reverse complement strand
GCCACGGGGTTCGCCCACACCGCCGCCACAGCCACTGCACTCGCAGCGCATAGTGCACGCCACCAGGCAAGGTGCGCGCGAAGGCCCATCAGCGCAAGGCCTGGACCATGGACTTGGTCACTTCGTTGAAGCTCTTGATCAAGGCGGAGATGGCCTCGATGTTGTTCTGCAGTTGACCCGTGATGGACTGCAACTTGCTCTGCGCCAAGTCGCCATCGCGGATCTTGTTGCTGATCAGGGTGTTGAGCAGGCCCGTGACCTCGGCGAAGTTGCTCGCCTGGTAGATCGGCTTGTCCACGCCGCGGTTGATGTAGGCCGCCAGGCTGTTCATGATGGAGGTTCGGTCGGTGGTGCCAAACCCATTGCCGGTCCAGTTTCCGATGGTGTAGGTGCCCCCCGTGGCTTCGCTGAGGATGTCCACACCGCTGCGGGTGAGTTCTTGTTGCATGAGCGTGGCGAAGCCCGTCTTGGTCGTGCCGTTGAGCGTCCCGGCGTCGTAGGCCACAAAGGTGAGATAGGTGTAAAGCCGCTCAGCACCCCGTACCCGATTGGTCTTGGCCACATCTGTCGTGAACCGCCCGCCCGTCATGTCACCCATCACATCACCGGAGGTCACAAGCGCATTCTGAGACCACAAAGGGGCCAAGAGGTTCTCGGCCCTGATGCGTTCGTCCATCACGCTCAAAAGGCCGGCTGTCATACCGCCGGTCCAGGTGAGACTGGCGTTGTTGAAGTCGGACATTGACCAGCGCCCGCCCGAGATGTCGTACAAGATGTCCGTAGACCCGGTGTTGGTGGCCCAGGTGGTCAGCGTGTTGCGCAAGGCGGTCTTGTTGTCTGCGGACAGCGCGGTGCTGAAGCCCGCGCCCGATCCCCAAGCGGCGGCGCCCATGGTGGTGAGGGTGGTTTTCACGGCATCGGCGGCACGGGCCAAGAGCGGTGACGAGGCATCGACCGCGGTCGAGACGCCGCCCACGTTGTCCACCCAACTGCGGGCTGCCGAAATGAGGTTGTTGCGCTGGGCCATCTCGTCCATCAGGGTCTTGTACTGCGCACTGAGGCTGTCCTGCACCAAGAACCGGCTGACCACGGCCAAGTCAACGGCACGCGTGCGCACGCCGTTGATGAAGAAGGCACCATCCCGGTTGATATAGACATCACTGCCGTTGCTGATGTCCTGACGCAACTCGGCCTCGGTGCGCACCGGTGTGGGATTGACCGTCACGGTTTGGGTCAGGGCCTTGAGACGGGCCCCCACCGCGGTGGCCAGGCGGTCGATCACTGCAGCATCACCTGCGGGCACCAAAGGTGGGAACCTATCGGCCATGGTCTTGGCCACTTCGGGCATGGCACGGTAGATCGCCGCCAGCAGCCGGTCGCGGTCTTTGGCGCTGAAGGTGGCGAAGTTGATGTCCCCGGTCAAGCCTGAAAAGACATCAAAGGCGGGGTCGTTGACCTGGTTGTTGATGGCTTGCCGCCAAATGTGAAAGGGCAGCCGGGTGCCGCTGCCCGGCGGGTACTCGAACAAGGGCCGCAGAGCACCACTGCCATCGGCCGGCAGCAGCGCCGAATCCAACTGGGCCAAGGCATGGGCCACGGAATACCAGACGGTCGACGTGCCCGGCGGCAGGTCGACCGTGCGGCTGCGCACCATCAAGGACTCAGCAACCGATTTCCAGTCAAACAGAACGCCGGGCGAGTCTTGCAACCGGTTGACGTAGGTGGCCCGCCAGGCGTTGAAGACGGCACCGCCATTGTCCAAATAGACCTCACGAAGTGCGTCATAGAGCGGCGGACTCACCAAGCTCGACCACAGCGGGGTGCCGTTCCTGGGTGATGAGGGCAGTGCCAGGAAGGTGGTCAGCAGGTCGCGCAGGCCCGGTCTGGGAAAGTCGAGGCCCGCAGCGTTGAGTGCGTCCAGAGCGGGTTGCATGCGCGCCTTCCACATGTTCCATTCCGCATCCGTCATACCCGAAAAGCTGGTTGCAGCGCTGGCCACCCAACCATTCCATTGGTTGTTCAGGTCGACCAATGCCGTGACTTGAAACGCGGAGGCTTGCTTGACGATCTCCCCAAAGGCCAAGGCACTGACCGCCGAACTCTCCTGCGCCAAGACCGCGGCCGGCAAGGGCAAGGCGTTCACCGTCACCGTGCCGGGTGCCTCCACCCGCATCAGGTCAACCAGGGCATTGACACCCCGCGCATACACCCGGCCGTTGACCAGGACATTCATCTGGGTGAGGACACTGGCCAGGCTGGGCGAAGCACTGTTGCCGGCTGCAACCAAGCTGTTGAACGATGCCCCGCCTGCGAACAGCGTGTTGTCGCTGGCACTGAAGGTTCCCGCAGCATCCAAGCGCGCCGCAAAGTTGGCTTCGGTCCAGGTGCTGAAGGCATTGAGCAGGTTGGCCAGCGGGGTGCGCAGGGCTGGGGGCACCACCAGTTCCTGCACGGCGGCCTTGACCACCTTGTCTCGCAAGCCCTGCGTGGTGCCCAGTGTGCTGGCCGCCAGCGCGCCCGCGTATGGCGTGGCGGCGTTGAGGCGCAGCGCACCGTTGATCAACTGGATCAGACCGCCCAGGCGCTCCAGGGTCCACGGTGCAGGGGCTGCCGGACCATAGTCGCTCATGAAGTCAAAGCCCAGGGCGGCTTGACCGCGTGCCGCCATCTGCCGCAGCGAAATCTTCGGCGCGCCTTCGGACACGGCCAAGGTACGCGCCAGGCGCGTGTCCCATGCAGCCGGGTCGACAAACAGAGCCGCATCCGGATCGAGCTTGTCCTTTTGCGTCAACTGCGCGGACGCACTCAAGCCCCCCAAAGACCGCGCCAGCAAAACGGCCGCCGCCTGCACACCCACGACGGTCTTGGGTGGCGTGTCCAGGCTGCTGGCCGTGATGTCGGGCACCCAGTTGCCCGTGGGCCCTGCGGTCAAGGTCTGCCAGCTTTGGGCCAAGACCTTACGGCTGGCATCGACTGCGGCCAGCTTGGTCTGCTGGTCGGCCACCACACTGGCTGCGTCGGCTGCGAACGTCCAGGTTCCCATGAGCGGGCCCACGTCGCCGGTGGACAGACCCAAGGTTTTCGCTTCGGTCTCGAGCTTGGTCTGAACAGAACTGAGCGCCGTATTGAGCGCCGACCGAACGGCGGTGAAGACCGTGGGCGTGTCTTTGGCGTCGGTAAGGCCCGATGCCAAAGCCTTGAGGTTGTCCGCAAACGCAGCACCCAGGGCGGTTTGAGCCGTGGCCCCCAACTCCAGACCCAGGGCCGCCAATCGCTGCTGCGCAGCGCGCCATGGCGCTGAGCTCGCGATGGCTTCGGTCATGGGCACCCAGGCCTCCACCGCCGCCTTCAGAGCCAGGAGCTCCCGGCCGGCCAACTGCGCTGAAGCAATGGCCAAACGGTAGTTGCTCGCCGTCAGGGTCAGTTTGGTGGGATCCGGTGCAGGGCTGATGGACAGGGCGGCCGTGGTCACCAGAGGGTCTCGCGCCCTCTGCCACACCAGAAACTGGTTGAGTGCCGCCGCGTTGACCTGGTTGCGCAGTGGGCCACTTTGCAGGATGCCCAAGGCTTCCAACCGGGGGGCCAATTCGCAACCAAACAGGCGCTGCACATCGGCCAGTAGGTCTTTGAAGGACTTGTTCCCCGAAGCGCTGCGAAAGAGCGCTTGGTCGGCTGAAAACAGATGTGACACCGGTGAAGTGGCCAGCACCAGTTGATTGGCCCACCAAGACAGGGCCGCATCGGGCACGGCGTCCGAACTCAAGGAAATGGTGCTGACCCGCCCTGCCACCAACTCGAGTTGTCGGGCCACGGTGTCAAGGTCGGTGTCGTACAGCGTGTTGTTGGCCACCAGTGCGGTGTAGCCGGCACTGCGCCGGGCCAGGAGGTTCAGGTCGTTGAGGGACCACTTGGTGCCGGACCCGGGGCGCAAGGGGTCGTCGAAAACACGGGCCCCGGCATCCAGGCCCACGGACGCATAGGTGCCGGCTGGCATACTGCGCAGGGCCGCAGCGATGCGCATCAGAACCGCCGCACCGCCTTGGAAGGTGGTGCCGTCCACCGACAAGGGCGCACGCGCCGGGTCGTCCCACTGCGTGGGAACGACGGTGGCATCGGCACTTGCACCTGTGTAGATCAATCGGCGCAAATCGTCCAGGCGCAGGCCGACATCCACCATCTGGGGCATGACGGCCAACAGCCGCTGCGACAACGGTGAGTCACGCCCACCCAACAAGGCCCCGATGCTGGCGGGCTGACCCTGCGGGTCGAAGAACAAGGGGGCGTCCCAGCTGATGCGCTCGCCGAAGGCCAGGCGCTGCAAGAGGCTTTCATCGAGGAGCCCTGCTTGCACACCGCGCGCCGCATCGGCCACTTGTTTAAGGCTGGCCGCGGACAGGCCGTTGAGGTCGGCGGTGCGCACCACGCTGCCAGCTTGTTCCTTGAAGGCCCTGCGAAACTCGGCCAGTTCATCCAGCGCGGCGCTGACCGGAGCTGCAGCCACGCCGGGGGGCGTCACATCGGCCAAGTTGGCTGTGCTTTGGGGCAGGAGCTCGCGTGC
>RFPX01000117.1 GCA_009925955.1 Betaproteobacteria bacterium | reverse complement strand
CCCATCAGGCCTATGCGCGCGCCCTGGACTTGGGGGCCCAACCGGTGGAGGTGCCCACAGGGCCCATGGAGCTGCGGCTGCCGGCCATCAAGGGCATTGGTGGCGCTCCCCTGTACCTCATCGACCGCTTCGAAGACGGCAAGAGCATCTATGACATCGACTTCGAGTTCTTGCCGGCCTTTGCGCCGCTGGACAAGCGCCACCCCGTAGGCCATGGTCTCAAGCTCATCGACCACCTCACCCACAACGTGTACCGGGGTCGCATGGGCTATTGGGCGGGCTTCTATGAGCGCCTGTTCAACTTCCGTGAGGTCCGCTACTTCGACATCAAGGGCGAATACACCGGCTTGACCAGCAAGGCGATGACGGCGCCCGACAACCTGATCCGCATTCCGCTGAATGAAGAGTCTGGCCGCGGCGGTTCGGGGCAGATCGAAGAGTTCCTGATGCAGTTCAACGGCGAGGGCATTCAGCACATCGCCTTGTTGACCGAAGACATCTTGGCCTCGGTGGACGCGCTGCAGATGGCGGGCATTCCGCTGATGAGCGCACCCAACGAGGTGTACTACGAAATGCTCCACGAACGCATGCCGGGGCATGGCGAGCCGGTGGGCGAACTCCAGGCTCGGGGCATCTTGATGGACGGCAGTACCGCGGGCGGCGACAAGCGTTTGCTGTTGCAGATCTTCAGCCAGCCGGTGCTGGGCCCGGTGTTCTTCGAGTTCATTCAGCGCAAGGCGGACCAGGGCTTTGGCGAAGGCAACTTCAAGGCCTTGTTCGAAAGCCTGGAGCGCGATCAAATTCGACGCGGCACCCTGCAAGCGTCTCCAAGCCATGCGCCCTGATCACACCCACCCTTGCAGCCCACTGGCGCGCCGGCTGGGCGCGGCCACGTTGCTGGCCGCGCTGGCCCTGCCCACTGGGTCCCATGCGGGTGAAGTGGCGGTGGTGTTCACCCAAGCGCAGCGCTACACCGACATCGGCTTTGCGCCCGCCACCCGGGAGCGCAACCTGAGTACCTTGCAGGAGCACCTCAGCCGTTGGGGCCAGCGCTTGCCCAAGGACGCTCGGTTGGAGCTGGAGTTCTTGGATGTGGACCTGGCCGGCGTGGAGCGGCCCCTGGGCCGTGAACCCTTCGTTCGCGTGATCGATGGACGTGTAGACGGGCCTCGGATGACGCTGCGCTGGACCCTGTGGGAAGGCTCGACCGTCACCGCTTCAGGGCAGGAGCAGCTCAGCGACCTGGGCTTCTTTCACCGCCTGGTGCTTGGGGATCGTAACCGTCCCTTGGTCTACGACCTGCGCCTGTTGGACGACTGGTTTCGCGGCTTCACACAGCAGCGCTTGCGCTAAAGCCTTCGGCCGGGTAGGCCTGGATGAAGCGGCGTGCATCGTCGGCGCTGGCCTCTAGCCAAGCACCATACTGATCCTCGGGCAGTACCACCACCATGCGCTTTTCATCCCCGGGTTTGTGGAACCGGTTCATGAAGGGATGGCCATCGGCGTTGATCGTGAGCATGGTGTAGCTGTGTACCCAGTTCCCTTGGGGTGAGCGCCAGGCATCCCACAGGCCCGCAATGCCCAGAGCCTGCCCATCGGCGCGGGTGATGCGCGTGGGAACCGACTTGCCGCTGCGCCAGTCGGGTTCATAGATGGCTTGGGCCGCAATGATGCAGTGCCTGGCCTTGCGCCAGGCATCACGAAAGCTGGGCTTGTCCGCGACGGTCTCGCTACGGGCGTTGTAGGTGTGGCGAGCGAACTTGTCGTCTTTGGCCCAGTGCGGCAAGAGGCCGAAGACGCCAGGCATTGCAACGCGTGAGGCCACCGCCTCGTCACCGTAGTCGGCCTCCGGTGGCCGCACGATGAAGGTTCCGGTGTAGCCCGGCCACACATCCTGTTTGACTTCGGCAGCCCTATCGGGGTGCAGCGGCTCAGCCTTGAAGTGCTCTCGAATGACGCGTGGGTCGCGGATGTTTTCGTAGTGGGCGCACATGGGGTGGTTCGGCCTGAGGGTGCAGTATCGCGGATCCACACATCAACCGCGCTTCAGCGCTGGTCTTGCGCACACTCATCCGGCCGGGCGTGGGCGCGCCTAGCCTTGGGCTGTGAGCGAGCCCTGCGCATCTCCACCGGTGTTTCGCCTGGTGGCCTTAGGCAAGACCTACGGCGAGGGTGCGGCCACGGTTCACGCCCTGCGTGAAGTCAACCTGGAGGTGGCCCGCGGCGAGTTTCTGGTGATGCTGGGGCCCTCGGGCAGCGGCAAGAGCACCTTGCTGAACCTCATGGGTGGGCTGGACCGCCCCAGCAGCGGTGAACTGCACTTTGGTGCCCAGCGCTTGGACGGTGCAGACGACGCCACGCTGACCCGCTTCAGGCGCGAGCATGTGGGCTTTGTGTTTCAGTTCTACAACCTCATCCCCAGCCTCACCGTGTGGGAGAACGTGGCCCTGGTGGCCGAGTTGGTGGCCCACCCCATGCCGGTGGACGTGGCGTTGGAGCAGGTGGGCTTGGCCGACCGGGCTCAGCACTTTCCATCGGAGATTTCAGGCGGGGAGCAGCAGCGGGTGGCCATTGCGCGGGCGGTGGTCAAGCAGCCAGCCGTGCTGCTGTGTGACGAGCCCACCGGCGCTCTGGACTGCGAAACCGGCAAGCGCGTGCTGCAGACCTTGCTGAGCATTCACGATCGCTTGGGCACCACGGTGGTGGTGATCACCCACAACGCGGTGATTGCAGACTTGGCTGACCGCGTGGTGCGCCTGGCCGATGGGCGCATTGCCGCCATCGAGCGCCCGGCGCGCCGGGCGCGGGTGGAGGACATCGCATGGTGAGGTCTGCACCACAAGGGACGTGGCAGCCGATGGCTGCCCGGCGGGCCTGCTGATGCTGCTGCAGCGCAAGTTGGCGCGCGACCTCGTCCGCCTGTGGAGCCAGGTGCTGACGATTGCCTTGGTGGTGGCCAGCGCCGTGGGGGCGCTGTTCACCACCCAGGCCTGCGTGCACAGCCTTCAGGCCGCGCGAGACCGCTTCTATGCGCAGGCCCACATGGCCGATGTGTTTGCATCGGTGCGTCGCGCGCCACGATCGGCCTTGCCAACCTTTGAGCGCCTGCCCGGTGTGGCCCAGGTTCAGGCCACGGTGGAGCGCCCCGCACGCCTGCTGCTGCCCGGACAAAGCGACCCGGTGATGGGTCATTTGGTGGGCGTGGATGTCGCAAGGCCCATGGGTTTGAACCAGCCCTCATTGCGCCAGGCCGATGGATCGGTTCAAGCGGCCGTGTGGCCAGGCGCCGTGCGCAGCGATGGGGTGATGCCGGCCTGGGTGTCCGAGGGATTTGTTCGGGCGCGCGGCCTGCAGCGTGGGCACACGTTTCAGGTCTTGATGAACGGTCGGCTGCGAACGGTGGAGGTGACCGGGGTGGCCGTGGCGCCCGATGTGGTGTTTGCCGGCGCCATGGGCATGCCCGACCCCCGCGGCTATGCGGTGCTGTGGGTTGACGAGCAGGCCTTAGCGGCTGCCTGGGATCTCGAGGGCTCCTTCACCCGCTTGGTGCTGCGCTTGGCCCCCGGTGCGCGGGAGCAGGAGAGCTTGGCCGCCTTGGAGCAGTTGCTGCCACGCTGGGGCGGCCGGGAAGCGGTGCCGCGGCGCCTGCAGGGCTCGCACCAAATGCTGGAAAACGAGATTCAGGAACAGGGCTTGTTGGGCACGGTGCTGCCCTTGGTTTTCACGGCCGTGTCCATCTTCCTGCTGCACGTGGTGATGATGCGGCTGGTGTCCACGCAGCGCGAACAGATCGCCTGCCTCAAGGCGCTGGGTTTCAGCCAGCTGAGCCTGGCCTGGCATCAGCTGCAACTGGTGCTGGTGATTGCGGCCATCGGATGGGCCGTGGGGGCCGCCGTGGGTTGGTGGGCCGGGCACGAACTGATGAGCCTGTATGCGGAGTTCTTTCGCTTCCCAGAGCTGCCCCTGGTGGTGCCGGCCAGGGTGTGGTGGCTATCGGCTGCCTTGGCGGGCCTCACGGCGGTGATGGGCACTGCACAGGCGCTGGTGGGCATCCTGCGCCTGAGTCCGGCACAGGCGATGCAGGCACCCGCGCCGCCTCGCATACACCGCGCACGCTGGGAAGCGGCGCTGGAGCATGCCTGGTCGGTACCGCTGGTGTTGCGCATGGTCATTCGGCAGCTGCGCCGGCGGCGTTGGCGGTCGATGTTCAGTGCGCTGGCGATGGCCAGTGCGTTGTCCCTGGTGGTCATGGGCAACTTTTTTCGCGATGCGATTGAGCACATCGTCGAGCGCCAGTTCGACACCATCTGGCGTGGCGATGTTCAAGTGATGACAAGCGAAGCCGTGAGCGGGGCTGCCCTGCGTGAGCTCGAGCGGGTGCCTGGCGTCCAGGCGGTGGAAGGTTCGCGTTCGCTTTCGGCCACCCTCATACACGGGCACCGCAGCCATCGGGTGCAGCTGCGGGGCTTGGAGCCTCAGGCCCAGCAACAGCGCTTGGTGGACGTGCACGGCCGCGTGGTGCCGCTGCAGGAAGACGGCTTGGTCTTGACCGACCGGCTGGCAGCCCAATTGGGTGTGGGCGTGGGCGAGGATCTG
>RFPX01000116.1 GCA_009925955.1 Betaproteobacteria bacterium | reverse complement strand
GGGACAGCTGCAGACAACGCTGCTGTAGCCAGGCCTCGTCTCGCTCGCCGTAAGGCGCGTTGGCGCTGTCGGCCACGTAGACCCATCGGGCCTGCGGCAGGTGTTCACGAAGTGCCGCCAGAACCGATAGGCCGCCCACGCCCGAATCAAACACGCCCACGGTCAGGCCGGCGAACGGCTCCAGTGGGCGCGCTTCAGGGGGTTCGGGCATGTTGGCAGCAGGGCCGCTGATCGGCTTGTGCAAAAATAGAACGATCGTTCGATTTTGCTGGATTCCCCCGTGTGCCGTCAGGAATAACGCGGGGGGCGACCCCTAGAATCGAACGCAACCATTACATCATTTCCCTGCAGAGGAGTCCCTCATGAAGGTCCTGGTCCCGGTCAAGCGGGTGGTCGACTACAACGTCAAGGTGCGTGTGAAATCCGACGGCACTGGCGTGGACATCGCCAACGTGAAGATGAGCATGAACCCCTTCGACGAGATTGCCGTGGAGGAAGCGGTTCGTCTGAAGGAGAAGGGCCTGGTCACCGAGGTCATCGCCGTGTCCTGTGGCGTTACACAGTGCCAGGAAACCCTGCGCACCGCCATGGCCATCGGGGCCGACCGGGGCATTCTGGTGGAGACCGATGTCGAGCTGCAGCCGCTGGCCGTGGCCAAGTTGCTCAAGGCCCTGGTGGACCGTGAACAGCCCGGGCTGGTGATTCTGGGCAAACAGGCCATCGATGACGACTGCAACCAGACCGGTCAGATGCTGGCTGCGTTGGGCCAAATGGGCCAGGCCACCTTCGCCTCGAAGGTGGAGGTGGCCGATGGCCATGCACAGGTCACCCGAGAAGTGGATGGCGGCCTGGAGACCCTGCGCGTGGCCTTGCCCGCCGTGATCACGACCGATCTCCGCCTGAACGAGCCCCGCTACGTCACCCTGCCCAACATCATGAAGGCCAAGAAGAAGCCGCTGGACGTTCTCAAGCCCGTTGATTTGGCTGTCGATGTGGCCCCTCGTATCCAGACCCTCAAGGTCACCGAGCCGCCCAAGCGCAGCGCCGGCATCAAGGTGCCCGATGTGGCCACCTTGGTGACCAAGCTGAAGAACGACGCCAAAGTGATCGGCTGAGCGGCTTGAGCCGCACGCCCCATACCCCCAGACACTGTGAGCCACTGAGACCGATATGACCATCCTCGTAGTAGCTGAACACGACCATGCCTCCTTGCGGGGAGCTACCCTCAACACCATCACCGCAGCCCGTGCCTGCGCAGGTGACGTGCATGTGCTGGTGGCCGGCAGTGGTGCCGGCGGCGCTGCCCAACAGGCCGCTCAGGTTTCGGGAGTGACCAAGGTGCTGCATGCCGATGACCCGGCCCTGGCGCACCACTTGGCGGAAAACCTGTCGGCCCTCGTGCTGGCCATCGCCCCGGCCTATACGCACATCTTGTTTCCGGCCACCGCCAACGGCAAGAACACGGCCCCGCGTGTGGCCGCCTTGCTCGATGTGGCGCAGATCAGCGACATCACCCGCGTGTTGGCGCCCGACACCTTTGAGCGTCCCATCTACGCCGGCAACGCCATCGCCACTGTGCAGTCCTCAGACCGTATCAAGGTGATCACGGTGCGCACCACCGGTTTCGATGCTGCTCCTTCTTCGGGCGGCGCAGCACCCGTGGAGGCTTTGCAAGGGGTTGTCGACAGCGGCAAGAGCGCCTATGTGGGCAGCGAGCTGGCCAAGAGCGACCGCCCGGAGCTCACAGCGGCCAAGATCATCGTCTCGGGCGGTCGGGCCCTGGGCTCATCCGAGAAGTTCAACGAAGTGCTGACCCCGCTGGCCGACAAGCTGGGCGCGGCCCTGGGCGCCAGCCGCGCAGCGGTCGATGCGGGCTACGCGCCCAACGATTGGCAAGTGGGCCAAACCGGCAAGATCGTGGCGCCTCAGCTGTATGTGGCCTGCGGCATCAGCGGTGCCATCCAGCACCTGGCGGGCATGAAGGACTCGAAGGTCATCGTGGCCATCAACAAAGACCCCGAGGCCCCCATCTTCAGCGTGGCCGACTTCGGCTTGGAGGCGGATCTGTTCGCGGCGGTGCCCGAGCTGGTGAAGTCGCTCTGAGCGCAGCACGACGAACCACACCCGCACCGCCTGCACCATACCCCTGGAGAGTCGATCCATGAGCTATCGCGCCCCCATCAAGGACATGCTGTTTGCCATGACCGAACTGGCCCACCTCGACGCCGTGGCGCAGTTGCCGGGGTTTGAGGATGCGGGCCCGGAGACGGCCGCAGCGGTGTTGGAAGAATGCGCCAAGCTCAATGAAGGCGTGATCGCTCCATTGAATTGGGAAGGTGACAAGGCGCCTTCGTTTTTGAAGGACGGCCAGGTCTGCACGACCCCAGGTTTCAAGGACGCCTTCCGCCAGTTTGCGGAGGGTGGGTGGCAGGGGCTGCAGCATCCCAGTGCGTATGGCGGCCAGGGTTTGCCCAAGACCATTGGCGCAGCCTGTGGGGAGATCCTCAACAGCGCCAACCTGAGCTTCGCCCTGTGTCCCTTGCTGACCGACGGTGCCATTGAGGCCTTGCTCACGGCAGGATCGGCGCAGCAACAGGCCACCTACATCCCCAAGATGGTGGACGGCACTTGGACGGGGACCATGAACCTCACCGAGCCCCAAGCCGGCTCGGACCTGTCCCTGGTGCGCACCCGCGCCGAGCCGCAAGCCGATGGCAGCTACCGGATCTTCGGCACCAAGATCTACATCACCTACGGTGAGCACGACATGGCCGAGAACATCGTGCACTTGGTGCTGGCGCGTGTGCAGGGTGCGCCCGAGGGGGTCAAGGGGATCTCGCTGTTCATCGTCCCGAAGTTCTTGGTTCAGGCGGATGGTTCGCTGGGTGAGCGCAACGACGTCCACTGCGTCTCCATCGAGCACAAGATGGGGATCAAGGCCAGCCCAACGGCCGTGCTGCAGTACGGCGACCACGGTGGCGCCATCGGGTATCTGGTGGGCCAGGAGAACCGCGGCCTGGAGTACATGTTCATCATGATGAACGCGGCGCGCTTTGCCGTCGGCGTGCAGGGCATCGCCATTGCAGAGCGGGCGTATCAAAAGGCCGTTCAGTACGCGCGCGACCGGGTGCAGAGCCGCCCGGTGGACGGCTCCATGAGCACGGCTGCGCCGATCATCCACCACCCCGATGTCAAGCGGATGCTGTTGACCATGCGCGCGGTGACCGAGGGCTGCCGGGCCATGGCCACCGTGGCGGCGGCCGCCTTCGACGCGGCCCATGCACACCCCGATGCCGCCGTGCGCGCGCAGAACCAGGCCTTCTATGAGTTCATGGTTCCCCTGGTCAAGGGCTATTCAACCGAGATGAGCCTGGAGGTGACCTCGCTGGGCGTGCAGGTTCACGGGGGTATGGGCTTCATCGAAGAGACGGGGGCAGCTCAGTACTACCGAGACGCCAAGATCCTCACCATCTACGAAGGCACCACCGCCATCCAGGCCAACGACCTGGTAGGCCGAAAGACCGCACGGGATGGGGGTTCGGGTGCGCGCGGCTTGGCCGCACAGATCGAGTCCACCGAGCGGGAACTGGCGGCCAGCGGCAGTGCCCATGCACAGGCCATGCTCAAGCGGCTGACGGCTGCGCGCCGGGCCTTCCTCGACGTGGTCGATTTCGTGGTGGCGCAGTCCAAGAGCCATCCGAATGCCGTCTTTGCGGGATCGGTTCCCTATCTCATGCTGACGGGCAACCTGATGGCGGGCTGGCAGATGGCCCGCGCGCTGCTGGTGGCCGAGCGCCAACTCGGTGCGGGCGTGGATGAGGATTTCATGAAGGCCAAGCTGGCCACGTGCCGTGTCTATGCGGACCACATCCTGTCGCGCGCGCCCGGCCTGCGCGATGCGATCGTGGAGGGCAGCGAGGGTGTGACCTCGATGGCACTGGAGGCGTTCTGAAGCCTGGTCCGCCGGCTTCGATTCGCCTGCCACCCCTGATGCTCTGTTCGGAGGATTTCCGTGTCTGTTCCTGGCTTTCTGTCGCGGCTGCGTATTCCGGTCATCGGCTCCCCGCTGTTCATCATCAGCAACCCGAAGCTGGTGATTGCCCAGTGCACCGCCGGCGTGGTGGGGTCGATGCCCGCGCTCAATGCCCGCCCCGCGTCACAACTTGACGAGTGGCTGCACGAGATCACCGAAGCCCTGGCGGCTTGGGACCGCGACCACCCCGACCAACCGGCCGCACCCTATGCCATCAACCAGATCGTGCACAAGAGCAACGACCGCTTGGAGCACGACATGGAGGTCTGTGCCAAGTACCGGGTACCCCTGGTGATCACCAGCCTGGGCGCACGCGTGGATGTCAACGAGGCGGTGCACCGTTGGGGCGGCATCGTGATGCACGACATCATCAACAACGCCTTCGCACGCAAGGCCATCGAGAAGGGTGCCGATGGCCTGATCGCGGTGGCGGCCGGTGCCGGCGGGCATGCAGGCGTGAAGAGTCCCTTCGCCCTGATCCAGGAGATCCGGGAGTGGTTTGATGGCCCCTTGGCGCTGTCGGGCAGCATGGCCACGGGTGGTGCAGTCCTGGCCGCACAGGCCATGGG
>RFPX01000115.1 GCA_009925955.1 Betaproteobacteria bacterium | reverse complement strand
AAGTACGCTTTCACGCGCGAGCAGCAGGACCAGTACGCCATCACCTCCACCACACGCGCCATCGAGGCCAACAAGAGCGGCGCCTTTGATTGGGAAATGGCCCCGGTGACCTTGCCGGGCAAGGCCGGCAACACGGTGGTGAAGCACGACGAGCAGCCCTTCAAGGCCAAGCTCGACAAGATCCCTTCGCTCAAGCCCGCCTTCAAGAAGGACGGCACCATCACCGCCGCCAATGCCTCGAGCATTTCAGACGGCGCAGCAGCCTTGGTCTTGGTCCGTGAGTCCACTGCGAAAGCCTTGGGCCTGCAACCCCTGGCGCGCATCGTCAGCCACGCGGTGCATGCGCAAGCCCCGGAGTGGTTCAGCACGGCACCGGCCGGCGCCATCGAGAAGGCCTTGAAGAAGGCCGGCTGGCAGGCCAGCTCGGTGGACCTGTGGGAGGTCAACGAGGCCTTCGCTGCGGTCACGATGGCGGCCATGGCGGAGTTCAAGTTGCCACAAGGAATTGGGGGTCAACACCCTCGTGGTCAACACCGCCGACGCCTTGGGTTGCTCGGGCTTGTCCTGGGGCATCGACGGCGTGCGCTTTGACCGCATCTGGCATGTCGCCGGTATCTTCGGGCCGCGCACGGCGGGCGTGGACCCCCCGGTGCAGCAGGACTTCGACATGGTCATGCACACGAACGTGCTGGGGTTCATGCGCCTGGTACCGCAGTACTTCGATGCCTTGGCCGATGGCGGGCGCATTGGGGTCTTGTCATCCAAGATGGGCTCGATCGGTTTGCGCAGCAGCCCATCGGGGTGGACCTACCGGGCCTCCAAGGCGGCCCTGAACTCCACCGTCAAGGATGCGGCCTTGGTGTTGGGCAAGCGCGGCATGGTGGTGGCCTTCCACCCGGGTTGGGTGCAAACCGATATGGGCGGTACGGGTGCGGACATCCCCGTGGACCGCAGCGTGGCCGACTTGCGCCGCACGCTGGACAACTTGAAGCCCAGCGACAGCGGGGGCTTCTTCAACCACGACGGACAGGCCTTGGCGTGGTGAAGGCACCGTGGTGAGCGGTGCCCTTCAGGTGCACCTGGGGCTGTGTGGCATGACCCTTTTGTGGGGCTTGTCGTGGCCGGCGGGTCGCGCCATAGCGCAAAGCCTGCCGCTGCTGTCCTCTTCGGCCTGGCGTTTCAGCCTGGCCGCTGCGGTGCTGCTGGCGTGGTCGTTCTGGACGCGGGGGTCCTGGCCCCGCCTGTCGCTGCGGCAATGGGCGGGTTTGGCCGCGGCCGGCGCCGTCGGCGTGTTCGGTTACACCCTCTTCTTCATGTATGGCATGCACCATGTGGAGGCCAGCCGTGCCGCAGTGGTCGTCACCACCAACCCCGTGTTCGTGACCTTGGCGGCCGCTTGGCTGTTTGGGGAACCCTTCAACCGCCGCGTCGGGTTGGGCCTGACCTTGGCGGTCCTGGGTGCGGCCACCGTGATGACGCATGGGCAGCCTTGGGCCGTGTTCACCGGCGGCGTGGGCCTGGGCGAGTGGCTGTTGGTGGGCTGCATCGTGTGTTGGGCGGCGTACTCCTTGATGGCCAAACGCCTGATGGCGGGTGTGGACTCGCTGACCACCACCGCGGTGAGCGCCGCCGTGGGCTGCACCCTGCTGTGGTGTGCTGCGCTGGTCGTGGAAGGCCCAGGCATCGCCCTGGAGGGGCTGACGGCGCTCACCGATCACCAAATCGGGCTGCTGGTGTTCATGGCTTTGGGCCCCACGGTGCTGTCGTATGTGTGGTTCTTCCGAGGGGTTTCCGCCCTGGGTGCGGGTGTGGCCTCGAGTTACATCAGCTTGGTGCCGGTGGTGGGGGTCAGCAGTGCGGTGGTGCTCTTGGGTGAGCCACTGGGCTGGTCCTTGGCTGTGGGCGCGGCCATGGCCTTGAGCGGGGTGGTGATCGCCAACCGTGCCAGGCGTTGATCAAGGAGTGCGAACATGCTGTTGAGCGAAGACCATCGAGCGGTACAGGATGCTGTGCGCAGCTACGTGCAGGATTGCATCGCCCCGCAGGCGGCGCGGTGGGACCGCGAGCACCATTTCCCCGCCGACGAATTGCGGGGACTGGCCGAGCTGGGCTGCTACGGGGTGGCGGTGCCCACCGAGTACGGTGGCGCCGGCTTGGACTACCTGGCGCTGGCGGTCATCCTGGAGGAGATTGCGGCGGGCGATGGCGGCACCTCGACCGTGGTCAGCGTCAACAACTGCCCCGTTTGCAGCATTCTGATGGCCTGGGCGGATGAAGCCCAAAAGCAGCGGTGGCTCAAGCCCCTGGCCGCCGGGCAGATGCTCGGCGCGTTTTGCTTGACCGAGCCGCATGTGGGTTCACAGGCCGATGGCCTGAAGACCACCGCTGTGCGCGAGGGTGACCACTATGTGCTCAACGGCGTCAAGCAGTTCATCACCAGCGGACAAAACGCCGACGTGGCCATCGTGATGGCCGTCACGGACAAGCTGGCGGGCAAGAAGGGCATCAGCGCCTTTGTCGTGCCCACGGACACGCCCGGCTACCAGGTGGCGCGCCTGGAAGAGAAGATGGGGCAACACAGCAGCGACACCGCCCAGATCCGCTTCGAAAACTGCCGCGTGCCGCTGGCATGCCGCTTGGGTGAGGAGGGGCAGGGCCTGAAGATCGCGCTGTCCGGCCTGGAAGGTGGGCGCATCGGCATTGCCGCACAGAGCCTGGGCATGGCACGGGCTGCGTTTGAAGCCGCGCTGCGCTATTCCAAGGATCGGGTGGCGTTTGGCAAACCCATCTTTGAGCACCAGAGCGTGCAGTTCAAGCTGGCTGACATGGCCACCCAGATCGAGGCCGCGCGCCAGTTGATTCACCATGCCGCGGCGCTCAAAGACGCCGGTCAGCCCTGTCTGAAGGAAGCCGCCATGGCCAAGCTCTTTGCCAGCGAAATGGCCGAGCGGGTGTGCAGCGATGCCATTCAGGTGCACGGCGGCTATGGCTATGTGAGCGACTTCCCGGTGGAGCGCATCTACCGCGATGTCCGCGTGTGCCAGATCTACGAAGGCACCAGCGACGTGCAGAAGATCCTGATCGGCCGCGCGCTGGCCTGAGCCAGGCCGGCTGAGGGTGCCCACGAGGGTGCCCGCTCAGGGGCTGTTTTCCACCCTCCCGCGGGATGGTGTGTCCTGAATGCCGCCGATGAAATGCCGCAGGCAGCCCCTGTGTGCCGGGCCGGTGGCTGCGTTGCAGGCCATGAACCCCTGAGGGCTGCATCCTGGCCGCATCCCCCTGCGCCCGGCTGCTCAATGCCACGGAGGGCATATGAACCAGCCACACACCACCTTGGCCGCCTCAGGCGGCACCGGGCCCTTGCCCACCACGGGCTTTTGGCCACCTCTGCCGGCAGGCCTGTGGCCCCGCCCCGCGGAAGGGGCCTTGATGCGCATCGCCTGCACCACCCCAGGGGCCGACCCTGACCCGGGCACAGACCCTGCAGCCGATGCGCCGGATGGCCTGCCTTCGGAAAGCGAACTCGACACGTCTGCCGTGGAGCCCCTGGCCATCGCCGCCCTCGGCCAAACGGCTTCGGGCCTCGAAGTGTGGACGCCCCTATTGCGCAGCGGTGATTCGCTGAACCTCTTGGGTGGGTCGGGCGTGGTGCTCGTGGGCGTCAATGAGCTCGGTTGGGTGGTTTACGACTGGGTGCCGGGCCCCTGAGGGTGCCACGCGGGCCCGCCCATGGGCCAGCGCCTTCGCAGGCCTGCCACAGGGGGCCTCTCCTGGTGGATTGAGCCTGAACGCGCCGAAGCTTGAAATGGCGCTGCCACGGCGCCGTTCCAGGAGCGCTGTGGCCACTGGGGCGGGCTTGCAGCGGGGGCGGCGGGCTGGCCCCGGCACCCCCGGCCCATGCCTGGTGGCTCAAGGACAAGAACAGGGAGGAACCCATGAGCGACACCACACAGGACTTCTGCACCTTCGTGCCGGACTCACCCTTCGGCTTTTCGTTCGGCGCAGCCTGCGCCATCCACGACAACAACTATGGACCGGGCTCAACCGTCTCGCGCGCAGCGGCCGACCAGATCTTCTACGATGCCATGCAACAGACCTGCAACACGCAATATGGAGGGTCGGCTTTGTGCCACTTGATGGCCGATGTGTATTTCGTCGGCGTGCGCCTGTTCGGCGGCTTCTTCTACGAAGGCCCCGGCGGTCAATGAAGGCAACCGGCTCGCGGCGCCGGCCGTGACCTCCAGGGCGGGACCCGGCGCTTCACAACCGCGCTGCTGGGCCCGCCCCACACCTGACACACCTGACAGAAGGAATTCAGACCATGACCCGACATGCAACACAGCGCCCTTGGACCCAAATGCTGCTGCGAACCCCGATGGGCTTTTGGCTGGTGGTGTTCGCACTGGGCCTGTTGGCTGGAGCGGCCCCCGCTGCGGCCCAGACTTCACCCCGGGCTGGGGATACACCGACTCCAGCCCCGGCCTACAAGCCCGATGCCCGATTCCTCCGGGACGAGCCCTTTCGCAAGACCAAGCAGTTGGTCCAACTCACCGGGGTGAAGTCCGAGGCCGAGTTGGCCACCGTGCGCGGCGCCATCAATGACGTGGTGGGCTTTGTACGGCTGTTCGGCATCACGGGCAGCAACGTGGGCAGCGCCGTCGTC
>RFPX01000114.1 GCA_009925955.1 Betaproteobacteria bacterium | reverse complement strand
AGGGGGCCAGGGGGACGGCCAACAGCGTGCTGGAAGAAAGTTCTGCTGCCATGGTGGTCAACCCTTGAGGGTGTCGAGTTCCTCGACATTGATCGAGGCTCGGTTTCGGAACAGCACCACCAGGATCGCCAGGCCAATGGCCGATTCGGCTGCAGCGACGGTGAGGATGAAGAACACGAAGACCTGTCCCGCCATGTCGCCCAGGTAGTGAGAGAAGGCCACAAAGTTCAGGTTCACGGCCAACAGCATCAACTCAATGGCCATGAGCAGCACGATGAGGTTGCGCCGGTTGAGGAAGATGCCAATCACCGACAGCGCAAACAGGATGGCGCCCAGCGACAGGTAGTGTCCCAAGGTGATCGAACCCATCATGCGGCTCCTTTCCCTGCAGATCCGGGCGCAGCCCCAGGCGCCTGCGCTCCCGGTGCAGCGCCACCCTCTGCAGGCTCCGCGGATGCCGCGGACGCTTCCACTTCAGCGGGCATCGACACCATCCGCACCCGGTCGGCACGCTTGACGCGCACCTGTTGGCCCGGATCCATGGCCCGAACGTCTTTGCGCTTGCGCAGCGTCAGGGCCAGGGCGGCCACCATCGCCACCAACAGCAGCACGGCGGCCAGTTGCAGCGGATACAGATAGTGGGTGTAGAGCTCAATACCCAATAGACGGGTGTTGCCGTACTCGGCCAGCCGGGGGTCTACCGGTGCGGCTTGCGACACGCGGAAGCCGCTCATCAGCACCAGGGCCATCTCCACCGCAATGACCGCACCGATCAGCCCCGCCAAGGGCAGGTGCTGCCAGAAGTTCTGACGGAACTGGTCGGTGTTGATGTCCAGCATCATGACCACAAACAAGAACAGCACCATCACGGCGCCGACATAAACGAGCACCAGGGTGATGGCCAAGAACTCGGCCTGCAACAGCATCCACACACAGGAGGCGCTGAAGAAGGCCAGCACAAGAAACAGCGCGGCATGAACCGTGCTGCGGGCGGTGATCACGCGCAGGGCTGCGAACAGCAGCACCGCGGAAAACACATAGAACAGGGCGGCTTGGTTGTCCATGATTCAGATGGCGAGGTCTCCGCATCAGCGGTACTTCGCGTCGGCCTCCTTGTTCGCAGCGATTTCCTTCTCGTAGCGATCCCCGACCGCCAGGAGCATGTCCTTGGTGAAGTACAGGTCGCCACGCTTTTCGCCGTGGTATTCGAAGATGTGGGTTTCGACGATCGAATCCACCGGACAGCTCTCCTCGCAAAAGCCGCAGAAGATGCACTTGGTGAGGTCGATGTCGTAGCGCTTGGTGCGGCGCGAACCATCGTCTCGCACGTCGCTCTCGATGGTGATGGCCATGGCCGGGCACACCGCCTCACACAGCTTGCAGGCGATGCAGCGCTCTTCACCGTTTTCGTAGCGCCTGAGGGCATGCAGGCCCCGAAAGCGCGGCGACAGCGGCGTCTTCTCCTCGGGGAACTGCACCGTGACCTTGCGCTTGAAGAAGTGGCGTCCGGTGACCTTGAGCCCCTTGAGGAGCTCCAGGAGCATGAAGCTCTGAACAAAATCCTTGACGGCAGACATCAGGCGTTCTCTTTCACTTCCAGATGTTCAGGGGCGTCTGCATCCACAGTCCCACCACGATGAGCCACACCAGGGTGACGGGGATGAAGATCTTCCAACCCAGACGCATGATCTGGTCATAGCGGTACCGCGGGAAGGTGGCGCGCACCCACAGGAACATGGTGACCACGACGAAGACCTTGATGGCCAGCCAGATCCAACCCGGGATCCAATTGAACAAGGCGCTGTCGATGGGCGGCAGCCAGCCGCCCAGAAACATGATGACGCACAGCGTGGACACCAGGATCATGTTGGCGTATTCAGCCAGGAAGAACATGGCGAAGGACATGCCCGAGTACTCGATCATGTGTCCGGCCACGATTTCCGACTCGCCTTCCACCACATCGAACGGATGGCGGTTGGTTTCTGCCAAGCCCGAGATGAAGTAGACGATGAACACCGGCAGCAGCGGCAGCCAGTTCCAGGACAGGAAATTCAGGCCCATGTCGGCGAAGTAGCCATCGCCCTGCTGCTGCACGATGCCGGTCATGTTCATGGTGCCCGAGACCATCAGCACGATCACCAGTGCAAAGCCCATGGCGATCTCGTAGCTCACCATCTGGGCCGATGCACGCAAAGCACCCAGGAAGGCGTACTTGGAGTTGGACGCCCACCCAGCGATGATCACGCCGTAGACCTCCAAGGAGGTGATGGCCATCAGGTACAGCAGGCCCGCGTTGACGTTGGCCAGTGCCACATCTGGGCCAAAGGGCACCACGGCCCAGGCCGCCAGGGCCGGCATGATGGTCATCACAGGGCCCAAGAAGAACAGGCCCTTGTTGGCGGCGGTCGGGCGGATGATTTCCTTGAAGACCAGCTTGACGGCGTCCGCAATTGGCGTGAGAAGCCCCCACGGGCCCACACGGTTGGGGCCCGGGCGCACCTGCGTCCAGCCAATGGCCTTGCGCTCCCACAGCGTCAGGTAGGCCACGCAGCCCATCAAGGGCAGGACCACGGCGATGATCTTGATCAGGCTCCACACCACCAACCACAGCGTGGGGCCGAGGGTGGTGTTGCCCAGGTGATGAAGGTTCTCAAACATCTTCAGGCCCCGTTGGCTTTCTCAACCGTGAGCGCACCGAACATCGAGCCCAGGGCCGCGGTGTCGGGGTGGCCAGCCGGCACACGCACCGTGCCCTCAGCCAGGCTGTCGTCGTGGCGTGCGGGCAGTTCCACCGCCGCAGCGCCCTGCGCCACGCGTACGCGGTCGCCCGCCGCTAGGCCCAGGCTTTGCCAAACGCCCGTGGGCAGGCCTGCCACCGGTGCCTTGGCGTCGGCGGTGGCCTGCAAGCTCGCGGAACGGCGAACCAGCGAATCGCTGCTGTAGATGGGTACCGGGCTCAGGCGCTCAAGGCCAGTTGCTGAAGTCGTGGCCTGTGGCACGCCCGCGCAGGCGTTGGACAGGCGAGCAGCCAGGTTGGCCAGATCGCCCAAGGCCTGCGCGCGCACCTCCTCCACCGTTTCCTGCTCAAAGCCCTGCAGACCCAGCAGGTTGCCGAGCACGCGCAGCACCTTCCAGCCCGGACGGGTTTGGCCCCGCGGCTTCACCACCCCCTGGAAGGCCTGCAAGCGGGCCTCGGCGTTGATGAAGGCGCCGGCGGTTTCGGTGAAGGGTGCGATCGGCAGCAACACATCGGCGTTCTCAACCTTCGCATCGCGGAAGGGTGTGAAGGCCACCACCAGGCCAGAGCCCTGCAGCGCCGCCTTGGCTGCAGCGCCGTTGGCGGCGTCGAGTTCGGGCTCGACGTTGAACAGCAACAGCGCCTTCATGGGCTGTGACAGCATTTGGGCCGCATTCAGGCCACCCGGGCCGGGCTGCGCGCCCACCAACTGGGCACCCACGCTGTTGGCCGCTGCACCGAGGAAGCCAACGCGGGCACCGGTGTGCTGGGCCACGAAGTTGGCCAGCTGCAGCAAGGCCGTGGCACGGGGATGCTGCTCGGCCGCCAGACCCAACAGCAGCGCCGAACGCTGACCGCTCATCAGCGACTGCGCCACCGCTGTGGCCTGCGCCGTGGCTTCAATGCCGGCGATCGGTGCGGCCACGCCCTTGGCCTGCGCCACCGCCGTGGCCACGGCCGCCAAGGCATTCACCCAATCGGAAGGCGCGGTGGTGATGGTCTGCCGCACCGGCATGAGCCAGTCCTCGCCCGAGGCCCCCAGGCGGGAAATCTGCGCACCGCGGCGCGCGGCTTGGCGCAGCCGCTGCGCGAACAGCGGATGGTCTTTGCGCAGGAAGCTGCCCACAACCAGGGCGCGGTCCAGTGACGAGAGGTCGGCGATGGGCATGCCCAACCAGCGCACGCCGCCGTCTTGCAACTGGAAGTCGCTTTGCCGCAGTCGGTGGTCGACGTTATGGCTGCCCAGGCCGCGGACCAACTTGGCCAGCAGGTGAAGCTCCTCCACCGTCGCGTGGGGCGAGCCCAGCGCGCCGATGCCGGAGGAACCGAACTCGGCTTGGATGCGCTTGAGCCCATCGGCCACGTAGTCCAAGGCCTGTTGCCAGCTGACGGCCTGCCACTGGCCACCCTGCTTGATCATGGGCTCCGTCAGACGGGCATCGCTGTTCAAGGCTTCGTACGAGAACCGGTCGCGGTCTGCAATCCAGCACTCGTTGACGGCCTCGTTCTCCAAGGGCACGACGCGCATCACCTGGTCGGATTTGACCTGCACCACCAGGTTGGCGCCCGTGCTGTCGTGCGGGCTGACGCTCTTGCGCCGCGACAGCTCCCAAGTGCGGGCGCTGTATCGGAAGGGCTTGCTCGTCAGCGCCCCCACAGGGCAGATGTCGATCATGTTGCCCGACAACTCAGAGTCGACCGTGTTGCCGACAAAGGTGGTGATCTCGGAATGCTCTCCGCGGTGCAGCATGCCCAGCTCCATCACGCCGGCCACTTCCTGACCAAAGCGCACGCAGCGGGTGCAATGGATGCAGCGGCTCATCTCCTCCATGGAGATCAGCGGGCCCATGAGCTTCTTGTGGTAGCAGAAGTGAGGCACGTACACGCCCGCCGCTTCCGCGGCGTGCATGACCATGCTGCCAGGCTCAACCTCGACCTTGCGGCCGT